>NZ_JAIQXU010000051.1 GCF_020166395.1 Deinococcus betulae
AGCGCGGGCTGCAGGGTATCGTGGGGGTGTCGGTTCCGGGTTGTCATCGCAGAAATACCCTACTGGAGCCGACTTTTCTCTTGCCTCAGGAGTTTTGGCTGGTAGTCAGCTCTCAGCGTCCCCTCTGGCCGCCGGCATCTGAACTGTCAGCGCGGCTTTTTCTTCGCCCAATCAGCGCGAGCGGCTCTGGCGACCTGATTTAGCGCCTCGCAACGGTTTGGCCTCTACACTCCCCTCATGTGGGCGCAGCACCTTCTGACCCTGCCGGCGCGGCGGCGCGGCTTTCACCTCATCACGCGGGAGGTTGCTGCGGCAGTGCCAGAACTGGCCCGGCTTCGCGTTGGCCTGCTCCACGTCTTTCTCCAGCACACCAGCGCCAGCCTGACCCTGAATGAAAATGCCAGCCCCGACGTGCCGCGGGACTTCGAGCGCTATTTCAATTATGCAGTCCCTGACGGCTGGCCGGCCTTCGAGCACACCCTGGAAGGTTCAGACGACATGCCCGCGCACATTAAGGCGAGTCTGCTGGGGCTAAGCCTGACCCTGCCGGTGCAGGGGGGCCGCCTGGCCCTGGGCACCTGGCAAGGCATCTATCTGTGCGAACACAGAGACGATGGCGGAGCGCGCCGGCTGGTGCTGACGGTACAGGGCGAGCTGCTGTGACGCGGCGCAGTGCCTTCTGCGCCCGCGTCCATCCCACGTAAACAAGTCCCGCTCCTTCCAGCCCCCTCTCGCTTACACTGAGGTACGGTGCTGCGCGCCGTGCTTTTTTTTGCCCCAACCAGGGACCGGAAAAGTAAGTCTGGGCGGCGCAGCATAAGGGGCAATACATGCCTGGAATTGCAATTGTGGGCGCCCAGTGGGGCGACGAGGGCAAGGGGAAAATCACTGATTTTCTCGCGCCGGAAGCCGAGTTCGTGGTGCGCTATCAGGGCGGGGCCAATGCCGGGCATACGGTCACGGCGAAGGGGCAGACCTTTAAGCTCAACCTGCTGCCCAGCGGTGTGCTGCACGAAGGCACCGTCAGTGTGCTGGGCGACGGCATGGTCATTGACGCCGACAAGTTCATGGAAGAGCGGCGCAACCTGCAAGCCGGTGGGCTGGACCCCGAACTGCGCATCAGCGACCGGGCGCACCTGGTCCTGCCGCACCACAAATATGTGGACGGCCGCAAGGACTTCGTGGGGACCACCGGGCGGGGCATCGGCCCGGCCTACGCCGACCGCGCCCGCCGAGTGGGCATCCGCTTTGGCGACCTGCTGGATGACCATGTGCTCTCAGAGCGTATCGAGCGCCTGCTGGAAGCCAAGCCCAACTCCACCCGCGACGCGGGGTGGACGACTGTTCAGGTGGCCCTAGACAGCCTGGCCCCCACCCGCGAGGCGCTGGCCCCCTTCATCCAGGACACGGGCGCGCAGCTGCGGGCGGCCATTGCCGAGGGCCGCAACGTGCTGTTTGAAGGCGCGCAGGCCACCTTGCTGGACCTGAACTACGGCACCTACCCCTTTGTCACCAGTTCTCACCCCACGGTGGGGGGCATCCTGGTGGGCGCTGGCGTGAACCACAAGGCCATCCACAAGGTCTATGGCGTGGCCAAAGCCTTCAATACCCGCGTGGGCCACGGTCCCTTTGTGACAGAAGTGCACGACGAAGCCGGCATTCTGCGCCTGCGCGGCGACGGCTCCAAGCCCTGGGACGAGTACGGCACGACCACCGGCCGCGCCCGCCGGGTGGGCTGGCTGGACCTGCACCTCCTCAAATACGCTGTGGACGTGAACGGCCTGGACGGCCTGGTCATCAACAAGATGGACATTCTGGCGGGCCTGGACATCATTCCCGTGTGCGTGGGCTACGGCTCCAGCGGCGAACCCCTGATGAAAGAGATGCCCGGCTGGGCCACCACCGACGGCGCCACCAGCCGCGCGACGCTGGCCAAAGAAGCGCAGGCCTACCTCGACCTGATTGAAGAGACGGTGGGCTGCCCAGTGGTCATCTTCTCGGCCGGGCCCGCGCGTGAACAGACCTACGGCCAGGTCAGCTGGACCTGAACACAGGTGGGGCGGTGGGGGCAGGCCTCCCGCCGCCTGAAAGCCAGCCGACAAGTGCCGCGAGCGGCGGTGAGGCACACTTGGGGGTCGTTCGGTAGACGGCTGGCCCGAGCAGAATGAGACGGACTGCCGTGTCTGTCACGCCAACACAACGGGCAAGAACCGATGTGCCACTTCCACGGCCGGAACTCTCTTTGCTCCTTCCTCCGGTTGGCTTTCGTCGTGTTTGTAAACGATTCAATCGGCGTCGGGATGAGCGGTCAAAGAGCCGTGGTGCGGGTCGTGAACTTCCTTTCCGGTGGTGTTCGGGGAGAGGAGGACACCAGACGCGCCCCGGCCGCCGTACACTCGCGGCATTCATCGCGGCGCCTGGCCTGCCGTGCGGGCGCCACCAAAGGAGTGACATTTTGACCACCGAACCCGTCATCAGTGCCAACGACGAGAAGCAGGAGGTGCCCGGTCTGAGCGCCCTGACGCACGAATGGCTTTCGGCCATCGGGGAAGACCCCGCGCGCGAGGGCCTGCTGCGCACCCCGCACCGCGTGGCCAAGGCCTGGAGCTTCATGACCGCCGGCTATCAGAAAACGCTGGAGGACGCCGTGGGGGACGCCGTGTTCGCCGCCGAGGGCAGCGAGATGGTGATCGTCAAGGACATCGAGTTCTATTCCATGTGCGAACACCACATGCTTCCTTTTTATGGGCGGGCGCATGTGGCTTACATCCCGGACGGTAAGATTCTGGGGCTTAGCAAGTTTGCGCGCATCGTGGACCTGTACTCGCGCCGCCTTCAGGTGCAGGAGCGCATTACCACCCAGATTGCCGACGCCACAGAGGCCCTGCTCTCGCCCAAGGGCGTGGCCGTGTTCATGGAAGGCGTTCACCTGTGCATGGCCATGCGCGGCGTCCAGAAGCAGAATTCCAGCACCACCACCAGCGCCATGCGCGGCCGTTTCCGCACTGACCCGCGCACCCGCGCCGAATTCATGAGCGCGGTGCAAGGGACCCTGCGAGGCCGGTAAACCTGTCTCCAGCATGTTTGTAGGTTCGCGACATGGGTTGGACGGCGTAGGACTCCCGCTGAGGGCAAATGTGTTCACTGGCAAGATCACTGTCGCCTACAATCCGGGTGCCTCTCTGTTCAATGTTGAACCGGTTACAACATGTGGTGCGGCGTGAGACTCGTGTAAGGGGCCACTGGGTAGGGTAGCTCGGGAGGACGTGCCGTGCTGCTCAATCTCTGCTTGCTGCTGACCTGCACGTTTCTGGTCAGTTTGACCTACCGCGAGTGGCCGGTCAGCCGCTCACGCAACGAACATGCCCTGCGGCTGCTGCTGGCCGGGATGACTACTTTGCTGCTGGTGTACTACACCGAGTCGGTGGGTGCGTTCAAGCTGGACCTGCGCTACGTGCCTATCGCCCTGATTACGCTGCGCTACGGCTTCCGGGCGGGGGCAGCGGTGGCGCTGCCAGTGGTGGTGTGGCGGCTGCTGGAATCCCAGAGCGGCGGCCTGGTGTCGCTGGTCAACACGCTGAGTGTCCTGGGGCTCTCCAGCCTGCTGCGCCCCACCCTGGATATGACGCGCCTGACCATGTGGGACTTCTGGAAGGTGCCCATTCCCTTTTTAGGGGTGGGCGCGGCGCTGTTTGTCGTGCCCGAATCACGCGGCCTGGGGCTCTTGGCCTACCCCGGCATGCTGCTGCTGCACAGCGTGGCCACCCTGCTCGTGCTGGGGGTGCTACACACTCGCCTGAAGCTCTTGCAGGTCACGCATGACCTGCGCCAGCAGGTGCTGACCGACGACCTGACCCGCTTGGGCAACCGCCGCCGCTTTGAAGAGGAACTGGCCCGGTTGGAGACTGGCGGCCACCTGGTGCTGCTGGACCTGGACGACTTCCGCCGCCTGACCGACACGCACGGCCCCGATGAGAGTGACCGGGCGCTGCGCTACGTGGGACAGGTGCTGCGCGACGCCGCGCCGGACCACAGCTTCCGGCTGGGCCATGATTCGTTTGCGCTGCTGCTGGACCAGCCTGAAGCGCAGGTGCGCGCCGTGGTGGCCCATATTCAGGCGCAGCTGGCCGAACCCGGCGCGGCGCCCTGGGCGGCCCTGACCCTGTCGGCAGGGCTGGCCACCCGCCTGACACGCGAGAAACCTGCCGAACTGATTCACCGCGCCGACGAGGCGCTGTATCTGGCCAAGACGAACGGGGGGGGGCGCCTGGTGGCCGTGGAGCACATGCCCCGGCGCCTGCCGGTCTCAACCCTGCCGGACCTGCGGCCCCGTTACTCGCTGTGGCAGGCGCAGCGCACCACCGTGGAACTGCTCTCGCAGCGCCGCCCCCTGACCAACGCCGACTGGCAGGAGCTGCTGCGGCTGGCGGTGGCCACCCTGGGCGACGTGAGCAGCGGCAGCCTGAATATCCGTCAGGGCGACACCTTTTTTATCCGGGCGGTGCAGGGCTATACGCCAGATCTGGTGGGCACGCCGCTGTCCGAGGTCTCGCAGGTCAGCTGGTATGGCCAGGGGCCAGAGGCGTGGCGCCGTGGGGTGCCGCGCGTGCGCCGCCGTCAGGATATCGGGCAGGTGTGGGCTGAGGCCGACGCCCGGCTGGGCACCGAGGAGCGCCAAGCTTTTGAGGAACTGGGCACCCGCAAGGCCCTCAAGGCCAGCCTGTGCCTGCCGGTGGTGCTGGGCGGCGAGGTCGTGGCCCACCTGAACCTGGAATCCACGGTGGCCGAGGACGCCTTTACCCAGACGGCCATTCAGGACGCCCAGGTGTTTGCCCAGCAGATGGCGGCGCTGCTGCAACTGCAGGAGCGCTGGCATGAACTTGAGCAGCTGGCGCGGCTGCACGGCGACCTGAATCTCAGCGCCGATGACCAGGCGGTGGCCGCTCAACTGGCCACGACGGCCCACGACCTGCTGCGCACCACCTCCACGCTGCTGCTGCGCTACGACGCGGCCCAGGACTGTCTGGTGCCGGCGGCGCAGGCCGGGCCTGCCCTGGGCCGACCCTCCACCCCGGCCCTGCTGCGCCGAGGCGACGGCTTGTCCTGGCAGGCGCTGGACAGTGGGCAGATTATTCGCGCTGACCGCCTGGCCGACGCCCCCGGCGCCCACCTGCAGCCGGACGGCAGTACCGCTGGCAGCGCGGTGATGGCCGTGCCGCTGCTCTCGCATGACCGTCAGCCGCTGGGCGCACTGTGCCTGCTGCGCCCGGCTGGCCGGCCCTTTCAGGCCACCGACGAGGCGCTGGCGGCCATGATCGCCTCGGTGGGCACCCGGGTGATGGAACGCGGCGCCCACCTGAGCGACCTGCGCGCCACCCTGGAAGCCTCGCTGAACATGCTGGGCGTGGCGCTGGAAGCCCGCGACCTGGAAACCCAGGGGCACACCCAGCGCGTGCGGGCGCTGGCGCAGCGCATGGGCGAAGCCCTGGCCCTGCCCGAAGAAGAGCTGACCGCCCTGCGCCACGGCGCCACCCTGCACGACATCGGCAAGCTGAGCGTGCCCGACACCATCCTGCTCAAGCCAGGCCGCCTGACCCCGGAAGAGCGGCGGGTCATGGAGCAGCACGCGCCGCTGGGCGCCGAACTGGTCTCGCGCATTCCCTTCCTGCACCCGCAGGCCCACGGGGTCGTGCGCTGGCACCACGAACGCTGGGACGGCGCCGGCTACCCTGACCGCCTGGCGGGCACCCAGATTCCGCTGCTGGCCCGCGTGTTTGCGCTGTGTGATGTCTACGACGCCCTGACCAGCGTGCGGCCCTACAAGGGCGCCATGACCCACGAACAGGCCCTGGGTATCATCATGGCCGGCAGCGGCAGCCAGTTTGACCCCGAATTGACCGTGCTGTTTGGGAAGGTGGTGCCGGCACCCGAAGGCGCACCCGGCGCGGGAATTCCAGCAGCGTAGAAGTTCAGCGTCCCCTGAGAGCAGCAGCCAGCGCCGTGGAGAGGATGATCCTTCATGCCGCTGGGGCGAGCAGACGGGCACAGAAAAGCGAGTCTCTGCGGCCCGCCAGCGCTCTTCGTGGGTCGTTGCCCGTCATCACGGCAACAGGAAAGCGCTGTGGGCGTCGGCTCTCCAGAGGCTTTATAGCTGCGCGTCTGGACCCGTCAGGCGCAGCGCGGCGGCGTGGAGCATCCGTACCCCGGCTTCCAGGCTGGCCTCGTCAATGGTGAAGCGCGGGTGGTGGTGTGGCCAGCGGCTGTCGGCCTCGTCGCTGCCCGAGCCGACGTTAAAGTACGCGCCCGGCGCCTTTTCCAGGTACGCGCTGAAGTCCTCGCCACCCATCGTGGGCCGGGCCTCGCGGAACTGCTCTGCGCCCACCACGTCCAGGGCGATGTCTTTCAGCTGCGCCGCCACCCAGTCGGTGTTAATCAGGGGGCGGTAACCAAATTCGTAGCGCAGGTCGTAAGTGGCGCCGTGGGCCTCGCAGACGCCCTTAATCACCCGCTCGATCAGCTGTGGGGCGCGCTCGCGCAGGGCCGGGTCGAAGGTCCGCACCGTGCCCATCAGCTCGGCGGTGTTGGGAATGACGTTGTGGGTCGTGCCACTGGCAAAGCGCGTGATGCTGACCACCAGCGCGTCCTGCGCGGCCACGTGGCGGCTGACCACATGCTGCAAGTTGGTGACCACCTGCGCGCCCACGGCGATGGGGTCCACCGTTTCTTCGGGGTGGGCGCCGTGGCCCCCCTTCCCGCGAATGGTCAGCTCAATCATGTCGGGGGCCGCCATGAAGGCGCCGGGCTTGACCGCCACCACACCAGCGGGCAGCTGGCTGTTCAGGTGCAGGCCCGTGACCACGTCCACGCCGCTCATCAGGTCGGTGTTCATGACCAGTTCCTCGGCCCCGCCTGGCCCAATTTCCTCGGCATGCTGGAAAATCATGCGCACTTCGCCGGGCACGTCCTGAGGATGCTCCGTGAGCAGTTTGGCAACGCCCAGCAAGATGGCCGTGTGTCCGTCATGGCCGCAGGCGTGCATGACGCCGGGGCGCGTGGAGGCGAACTCGAAGGTGTTTTCCTCGTGGATGGGCAGCGCGTCAATGTCGGCGCGCAGCAGCACGGTGCGGCCCGGCTGCCCGCCCTTCAGCACTGCCAGGACGCTGGTGGCGGTGGGCCGCGTGACCGTCAGGCCCGGCATCTGCTTCAGTTCGGCCTCAATGTAGGCCGACGTTTCGTGCTCCTGAAAGCCGACTTCTGGGTGCATGTGCAGATGCCGCCGCCACGCCATGAGCTGCTCTCGCAGCCCCGCCACCTTCTCCTGAATTGCGGTCATGGCCTTAGCCTAGCGCGCCTGGATGGCAAGCCAGCGGCCGTGAGACGAATAGCGTCTGCCATCCCGGACGAGCCGTGCGGTCCTGTTCGGAGGAAAGGCCTTGAAGGATAAGCAGAGGCACACCGGTGACGGAAGACCGGCAGGTCGGTAGGGTGAGGGCCTGGAGAGTGGACCCGCAGGAAGGCTGAATGGTTCCGTTTTCTCGGCTGCCAGAGCAGGGCGACCTGCCCCAGCGGACTGGAAGGCGCTGCTCTGGACTGTGGGACCAGACCTGAGCCTCATCCCCGCAACTTTTCTACTCCCCACCCCGTACTGGGCAGCATGAAAACGCGCACCCGTTCTAAAGGCAAACTGGGCCTGCTCCTGACCGCTGCTCCTGTCATCCTTGAACTGCTGGCCCTGGCCCGCAAGTCTGGGCGCAAAAGCAAGTACACCAAAGCGCGCAAGCGGGACCGCGCCCTCGACTTCGTGTTGAATCAGGCGCAGCGCAAACTGGGCGGCAAAAGCCGCAGCCGCCGCTGGTTCTAAACCGCTGCCTGTGCCGTCCCCGCCCTGACACCACGTTGGGGCGGGGACGCTCTGGTGTGAGACAGCCTCCGACCCCATCGTTTGCAAAAACGGTGCAATCCGAGCGGACCTAGCAAGATGCGCAGCAGAATCGGAGAGCTTTGCAGAAGAGCGAGAAGGAGAAAAACGGGTTCTGGGCGTGGAGTGTGCAGGGTCGGTCCTTTTCCGATTTGTTGGTGGTACAGACGGAATCCGTATGAGGCCGGTTGTGGGTCGGGCGGTATAACGCTGCTGGGTTAGCCCGCCGCGCAAGAGGGAACTGGGAACAGGCGCGCTCGCCCTCAAACCCGTCCTGGCTGACTCGGGGTACACTTGCCCCATCCAGGAGGTGAGTGCACCGTGAGGAAAGCTGTGGCCCCCGTGCCAGTGGACTTGGCACGCCGCGTGGTGGCGGCGCTGCGGCCCGTGCAGTCACGCCGCGCCGCCGCGCCGCAGCTGCTGTGGGGTGAGGCTGGCCGGGGCAAGACCCACCTGGCGCAGCAGGTGCTGGCGGCTCTGGGCTGCCGTACCCTGACCGTGCAGGCCGACGCCGCCCCCGCCGCATTGGCCGCCCTGGTGCCGGGAGCGGGCGGCTGGGCCGAGCGGCTGCTGCGCCGCGCCGCAGCGGGCGAGGCGCTGGAACCAGCCGCCCTGGCAGGTGCGCTGCTCTCGGCGCTGGGCACTCTGGCGCCCGTGGTCCTGCTGGTCGAGGACCTGCACACTGGCACCCCTGCCCGCGCGGCGCTGTGGACGGAACTGGCGCGGCAGTCGGCACGCACGCGGGGGGTGGGCGTGCTGGGCACCAGTCGGCAGCCGCAGGGTGAAGCCGACCCCTGGTGTGGCTGGCCGGTGCCCCCCCAGAGCCCGGCAGCACTGGCCGCCCTGCTGGAAAGGCAGGCGGACGCGCCCCTGCCGCCGGCCGCCGCCGAGTGGATTGCGGCGCGCGCCCAGGGCAACCCGCTGTTCGCCCTGGAATATTTTCGCCTGCTGACCCGCAGCCGCCAGCTGTGGAATGACGGCCAGGGCTGGCGGTGGCAAGCGCCGGGCGGTGACCCTCTGCCCGACACCATAGAG
Source organism: Deinococcus betulae (assembly GCF_020166395.1). Classification (NCBI taxonomy): domain Bacteria; kingdom Thermotogati; phylum Deinococcota; class Deinococci; order Deinococcales; family Deinococcaceae; genus Deinococcus; species Deinococcus betulae. Next base: position 8,954 of record NZ_JAIQXU010000051.1, read on the forward strand.
GCGCTGCTGGGGCAGGCGGTGCGCGTGGACAACCCCAGTGCCGAGGTGCTGCTGGGCGCCGCCGCACTGTTGAGCCCCGAACAGCGGGCGGACCCGGAAGTCTGGCGGGCGGTAGCAGGGCTGTCCGCACCGGCCTTTGCCCAGGCCCGCGACCTCCTGGAAACGCGCGGCCTGCTGGCCGGGCCACTGTTTGTGCATCCGCTGTACGGCGAGGTGGTGCGGCGTGACCTGCCCGCCGCGGTGCGCCGCACGCTGGCTGGCCGCGCCCTCCAGGTGCTGAGTGACCCCCGTGCCCGCGCGCCCTTTGTGCCCAGTGCGGCGCTGGATCCGGCCCAGGCGCGCGCCCTGCTGGCCCAGGCCGCCTACGCCGCCGAAGCGGCCGGCGCCGGACAGGAAGCCGCTGGTCACTGGGCTGCCCACCTGGCGACGCTGGCCCCGCCTGACCCGGCGCGGCCGTGCGCCGCCGTGCGCACGGCCCTGGCCTGGCAGCCCTACGACCCGGCGCGGGCCGAGGGCTACGCCGCGCTGCTGGACACCATGCCGCAGGCCACGCCCGAGCAGCGGCTGGACATGTGGCTGCTGCGCGCCGAACTGCTGTGGGAACAGGGCCGCCCAGCCGAGGCCAGTGCGCTGATGGCTGGCCTGGGGGGCGGCGCCCCTGGCCAGGCCCGCTGGCACCACAAACAGGTGCAACTGCTGGGGATGGGGCAGGACTTTGCCGCCGCCGCCGAGCAGTGGGCCGCTGCCTCCGACCTGCAGGCCGAGGCGCCCCCCGCCACGCTGTACGTGGTGGGCGACGCCCTGATGCGCCTGGGCCGGACGGACGAGGCAGCGGCGACCCTGAGCGGCGCGCTGGACCGGCGCGGCGTTGACCCGCTGGCCCGCGCCGAATTGTGGATGGCCTACGCTGGCGTGGCCTATCACCAGGGTCAGCCCGACCTGGCCCTAGAGCGCCTGAGCAGTGCACTGGCCCTGCTGGGCACGCTGCCGGGCGACAGCCCCGACCGCGACCTGCAGCGCGCCCGCGAACTGGCGGTGACCCAGCGTGCCTTTTTGCGGCTGGCGCAAGGCGACTACGCCGGGGCCGGGCAGGACTTTGCGGCGGCGGTGACGGCCACCGAGGTCCTGGGGAACCCCTACCGCCTGGCGCAGCGCGAGGCGTATCTGGGCTCTACCCTGGTGCAGCTGGGCCGCTACGACGAGGCCGAGGCCACCCTGCTGCGCGCCGCCGACGTGCTGGAGGCGCAGGGAGACCAGATGTACCTCGTGATGGTCGCCAAGCAGGCGCTGGTGACCCTGAATCTGGAGGCCGAGCGGCCACACGGCCTGGCCCGCGCCCAGAAACACGCCCGCGACGCCCTGCGCAGCGCCCGCGCTTCCGGGGCCGCCACCATTGTGGCCAGCGCCCTGCTGAGCGCCGCACGGGTGGAGGCCGCGCAGGGTGCCGAGGCGCCGACCCTGGCCCTGCTGGACGAACACGACCGCCTGGTGGGCACGCCGGCCGCCGACGCCCTGACGGTGCGCGGTCTGCTGCTAGAGCGGCTGGGCCGCCCGGCTGAAGCCGAAGCTGCCCTGGCCCGCAGCCAGGCGGCGCTGCGGGCCCAGGGCCAGACGGCGGGCGCCGACCTGGCGGCCCTGGCGCTGGCCCGCGTGCAGGGGGACGCGGCGGCCCTGCACGCCCTGCTGGCCCGTCTGGAAGCGCAGGGCGGGGGCCACGCGGCGGCGCTGACCCGCCGCGCCCTGAGCGAGCTGGGGGCGCCTGGCACGGCGGCAGCGCCGCCCCACCTCATGCCGGTGCCGGCCACAGCGGGGTGCCGCGTGGAGGTGCTGGGGCCTCTGCGTATGGTGGTCGGGGGCGAGGTGGTCCGCGTGGCCGGCGGGCTGCGGCGCGAGGTGCTGGCCCGGCTGGCCCTGGCGCGCCTGACCGGCCAGGACGGCCTGAGCGCGCGGGCGCTGGCCCTGGGGCTGCCCGACGACCCCGACGCCCAGACCGAGGCCGACGCCCTGAACCGGCTGCAACAGGTCGTGTATCACCTGCGCCGCGCGCTGGGGGCGGCCAGCGTGCGCACCACCCTGGGGGGCTACGCGCTGGGCGACGTGATGTGCGACGCCGAGACCTTCTTGCACACGCGGGACCTGGCCCTGTGGCGCGGCCCGCTGCTGGACGGTCTGGACAGCGAGCAGGGCGCCGACGCGGCCGACCTGCTGTATGCGGCGCTGCACAGTGCGGCAGACGCGGCGCTGGCCCATGACCCCAGGGAAGCGGCGCGCGCGGGCCGCATCCTGCTGCAGGCCGACCCCTATGACCGGGCGGCGCTGGCCCTGACCCTGCGCGCCCTGCGGGCCAGTGGCAACCGCAAGGGCGCCCTGGCCACATACCAGAGCGCAGCGGCGCGCTTTGCCGAAGTGGGGGAGACCCTGCCGCCCGCGTGGCAGGACTTTTTAAATCAGTGCCCCGCCGGGTAGGGCGACAGCAGGAGTCGGGAGTGGCGTTAGATCCCGCTTATCTGGTCTTGCTGTTCTTGCCGTGCCCAGGCCCTCCGACCGTGTTGGTCTGGGAGAGACCGAGCGGAAAGGCCTATCCAGCTCAGCTGCTGACCGTTTGAATCCGAAGCCTTTTGCGGCAGGGCACCGATGATCTCTCGAAGGTCCGACCGGAACATGCCAACGCCGAGGATCAGATCAATGGCTCAGAGGCATACAGGCACGACTCTGGAAATGCGCGCGAGGCGGCCCCAATCAGAGCGGAGTCCCCAACCCCGTTCGGGCACAGTGTCAGCCATACCGTGTCGGCAACTGCCCACTGTCTGCTCTGCGCCCATAACAGATGGAAGCCAGCTCAGCGGGCCTGAAACGTCTG
>NZ_JAIQXU010000052.1 GCF_020166395.1 Deinococcus betulae
AATGTTTGGTCCTGTACAGCTGCGGTCAGATTCCCCCCATATGGTGAAAGACATGACAGCTGCGCCCCTCCCCTCTGATGAGTACCGCCGGCTTCTGGACCTGGCCCGCTATCAGATTCTGGACACAGTGCCAGAAGAAGACTTTGACCGGATTACCCGGCTGGCGGCGCGGGTGCTCAATGTTCCGGTGGCGGTGCTGAACCTGGTTGACCAGCACCGCCAGTGGGGCAAGTCGGCGTTTGGACTAGGCGATACGACGGCGCCCCGCAAAGATTCGTTCTGTGCCTGGACCATTCTGGACGACTCGCCCCTGGTGGTGCCGGACGCCAGGACCGATCCCCGTTTTCAGCAGAACCCGATGGTTACGGGCGACCCGCACATCTATATGTACGCGGGGGCGCCTCTGATTACCCCCGCTGGGCACCGCATCGGCACGCTGTGTGTCACCGATGACCAGCCGCATCCTCTGGGCACGGCAGACCTTCAGGCCCTGCAAGACCTGGCCGTTCTGGCCATGAGGGTCCTGGAACTGCGCCGGCAATCGCTGGAAGCCCAGCAGGAGGCCGGCGCTCAGCGGCAGCAGGCCGCAGAACTGCGGCGCACCCTGGAGCAGGCGCGGATTCTGGAAGGTGTCAGCAGCCTGATGGACCTTGAGCTTGACCCCGATCAGGCCACTCTGACGGCCGCCGCCCTGATCAGCGAAGCCATTGAGGCCGATTACACGGCGCTGTTGACCTGGCAGGGGGAGGGCTTTGCAGTGCAGGTCGCCCACGCACCTTCTCTGCAATCGCCGGAGTTGCTGGCCTTAACGGACGAGCTGCCCAGCCTGAAAGGCGTGGTCCATACGCTGCGGGACCTGCAGCAGCCGGTCTACCTGAGTCAGTACGCGGCCCATCCTCAGGCCCACCCGCACATCGTGGCGGCTAGCGTCACGCAGGTGGCTTGGCTGCCGCTCGGTGACGAGGGCGACCAGCCCACGCTCCTGGTGGCTGCCCGGCTGCGGGGGCACGCCCTGGAGCATTGGCGTTCGGGTGACCGCACCCTGTTGGAAGCAGCGGGCCGAACCATCCGACACGCTTTGCAGCGGCACGCGGTGCTGGAGCAGGTGCAGCAGCAGGCGCGGCGGGACCCCCTGACTGGCCTGCTGAACCGCCGGGCTTTTGATGAGGAGTTGGCCGGGCATGTGGCCACGGGCGACCCGTTTACGCTGGCCCTGATTGACCTTGATGGTCTGAAGGCGGTCAATGACAGCGAGGGCCATGCCCAGGGCGATAAGCTGCTGCAAGTCTTTGGTCAGGCGCTGGACGCTGAATTGGATGAGGGTGCGGCGGCCTACCGGCTGGGGGGCGATAATTTGCTGTGTTGTTGCCGCAGTGCACGGAAGACGACCTGCTTGAACGCATCGACCTGGCCATGAGTGCTGCGCAGGCGGTCGCCGTACAGCGCACTGGTGCCAGTACTGGAGTCGTGCAGTCGGCTGAAGCGGGCCAGGTGCCGGCGCTGCTCGCTCTGGCCGATGAGCGTATGTATGCCGTCAAGCGCCGCCGTCAGCAGGCCGGGTCTGCGGCGGTGGAGTGAAAAGGGCTCTCCTTACTCTGGCGGGCCGCTTGGATGGGGAGGTGCCTGTCTACACGCTCCTATAGGCAAAAAGATGCAGCCCTGTTGAATGGTTTGCCTGGTGGCCTGACGGAGATTGGTACGCTTCCAGAACTCATGTGAGTCCCGCCTATACCAGAAGGGCATCTAACGGTTGTGGCAAGTTGTTGCCGTCGGGGCGATGAAAGAGCCTCGGTGAAACAGGTGGCCTGAAGTTCAGGCCACCTGTCTCGCGACGTCGCGCCAAAGCACGAAAGCCCGTTTTTGGTGGTAACGACGATGATGAGCGGGGCGAGCCGGATGGTGCAGATTCGTGATGCGAGTGTGCAGGTCAAGAAATCCCTGTGCTCGTCGCCCTGATCTGAATCCGCGTTGCTGGCGCTCTTGTCGTCGTGTGGAACGATGCGACTGCTCAACCAGATTGTTGCAGCGAGCCACGGAGACCACCTGGACGTGCTCCACACCGTGGAGTACCGGAAGTTCGCGAAGGGGTGCACCGTCACTCCACAGCTTGTCCGTGTGCACCGCGAGAGGCACACCATGTTCACCCAATAGCAAAGAATGACTTGGCCGCTTCAGTGTCTCGGCGTCGTTGCAATAAGACGTTCAGGACGACGCCGTGTTCGTCGACGGTCCGCCACAACCAGTGGGTGACGTCCCCGACGTCCACGTGCATCTCGTCGGGGTTCCCGGTGGCGCAGGCCCTGAGCGAACAGGTCGCTGAACTTGATGCACCAGGCGTGGATGGACTCACGGGTGACGTCAATTCCTCGTTCCAGCAGGAGTTGCTCGACTTCCCGATAACTCAGCGTGAAGCGGTGGTATAGCCAGACGGCGTACCCAATGACCTCAAGCGGGAATCGGTAGCCGAGAAGCTTCTGACCGTTGAACACCGTGTCACCCTACCCCAATAACTTGCCATAACCACCTGGACCAAGCCCAGTTGGGCGACTGTGATTGAGTTCGTGTGCATCGGGCCAGGTAGGGGCGGTGGTGTGAGTATCGCCACCTTCCCGGCTAGCATCGTCCCCGCGAGCGTTACGGTCACGGTAGGCGCTGGCCGGGCAAGAGCAGCGGCCGTCACGGCCAACAGCACCGCGGGCAACAATGGGAGCTCAGGCAGCGTCGCCAGTTCGTTCGAAGCCTTGCTGGTGGCGGCCCAGGGCGGCGGGGGTGGGGGAGGCAGCACCAGCAGCGTCGCCTCTGCGCCCGGTTCTGCCGCGCAGTGGCTTGGCGGAGTCGGTGAGGCAGCCACGAGTACCGCGAGCCTATCTACCCCTGTAGCGGTACAGGTCGCGGCGTCCGGTGGGGGCGCGGGGGGCGGGTTCATGATGGCCAACGGCACGCTGCCCGCCGCCCTGGGAGGGAGTTATCCTAGGGGCCACGGGCAATTTGGTAACGGCGGCGGCAGCATCTCTGGCACGCAGGGCACTAATGGGGGCAACGGCGCGAACGTCACGTCAGGTCTGCCCTTTGGCGCACCGGGCGGTAGCGGAGGGATGAGCAACAGTGCGGGAAACGCCGGCAGTGGTGGCAACGGCGGGTGGCCGGGTGGAGTTGGCGGGAACGGCGGCAACGACTACGTCATCGTGATTGCGTATCCCTAACCTATCGGACAACGTGCGACGAATCGCCCCCACCTTGTCTTCGGGCAGGTGAGGGCTTTGTGACTCAGATGGGTACACGATAGACAGAGATACCGCTCAGATATTAGGAGAGCTTCGGCTGTAAGGAAGTCTCAGATTTCAGTAAATCTGCGTCTTCAAGATTGGGAGAGTACTCGAAAAAGGTAAGGACCATTGTAACTGTCTATGGGCTGAGCTAAAATCTCCTCTTTCGCTGAGGATACCACTCCGGCATCATAAAGAATGGTCGTTCTTGTGGTGAGCAGGTTCCACCCTGGTTTCAGGTAGGCGCCGAGATCGGTTTTTGTGTTCCCGCAAGTGTACGATCCTGTAAGCGCTATGGGGACCTTTGTAAAAACCAGGGTATGGGAATCTCTATAAGTTCGACTTGGATCGATTCGAGTTTCCGGACCTATAAAAGCTATGTTGATAAAATATCTATAAAATTGTACAGAATCAAGATACGACGGAGTAGAAAGGTGACCAGAAACATATACCGGAGTATCTCTGCTAATATTATAATTATCTACATTGCATCTCAGCGAAAGAAGCCTCTCCTTCTCGAATGAGAAATACTTGGTGGCAAACTGATAAAGATCAGGGGCTAAACTTGCAGAAAAATTGAGATCTTTGGCGAGAACCCCTACTTTATATGAATCTGCGCCAATAGGTGTACGGAGATCAATGTCTTTGGCGGGAAGACTTTGCGTATTCTGAAGCTCGGCTTCGCCGGTAACTAGCAGCGTCGCCGAAAGCCGAGGATCGGGAGCATACTGAACTGTGACCACTTCGTCTTTCTGTATGAGTATTTCTATTGGTTGCGGTGTTGACATAAAATCAATATCCTGAGATTCAATTAGGACAGTCGTTCCCCCTGGCAATTCGCCTAAAGTTGTCTGAATGCTCAGTGTCCCAATGTAAATGTTTTCACCCGTATCTTTATTTTTCACGTTGATTTGTGCCGATGGCACACCGGCTAGACTTATTTGTAGGCTATAAGTTTGAGGTGCCTTTGGTTGAATGGTGAGCGGAATCGTCGTAGGGCCAATTGAACTCGAACGCGTATTGACAGACACACGAATGGTGGAGGTGGCCGTGTCAGCATTTGCGCTGACTTGCACAGGGATATTGACCTCAAGCGCGTTGCCCGGCGTGAGTGTCACTGTGGATGGGGTTGCGGTAACGCCAGTCGGCAGGTCAACCATGGTCACGGTCACTGAACCGCCAAAGCCATTGATGCTGGTCAAGCTGACCCGCACATTTCCTGCCTCACCCTGACGAATGGAGAGTGAGGGCTGGCTTGGGGGGACCACTACACCCACAGATGAAGGCCTCGCATTCATGGTGCCCTGGCCGCGTCCTACGATTTTGTTGTTGGCATCCTGAATATTGAGGTTGAAAGGGCCCGTCCGCTCGCCGCCGGTATACCGGAACGTCAGATTGGTGGTAACGCGCTGAGGGGCAAGGCCCAGCGTCCGCAGGTAGGAAGACAAGGACATCCCTGTGTTCTGAGCTGACAGGGCAGGGAGGTTGAGGGTAGTAGGCGCTATCGTCAACTCAGGCACATCGGTGCTCAGCTTGATATAACCATTGTAGCCGCCGTCCTGATAGAACGTGACCGGCACCGTTACGGTGTCGTTATTGGTGAAGCTGAGGGGCTCTTTGGGCAGCACGGCTTGAACACTAGCTTCATACAAGCCACCGCGCAGTTCCGTGCGAATGTTCGCCGTGCTATTGCTCAGGTTGTACCCCGAAGCGGTCGTGGTCAGCACCACAGCGTTCCATCCGGCTTGAAGTGTCGCGTCAATCGCAAACGTTCCACCAGAGGGTCCACAGTTGACCGTGCCTTTGATCGTGGCTGCAGAAGCGCTGTACAGACGGCCAATCACGCTATCGGCAGGGGCACCATTGGTCACTGCTTCGTAGATGTAGCCCAACAGGTCGCTCTGATTGCTCAACACATCCAATCCAGAGAAAAGTGCAGTGTTTGGATTGCCGCTGGCACTGCCTGTAAAGGTGCACCCCAAATCTGCAGGAGGGAGGAAGGTCCTGAGTTCAGCAGGCGCAGCTGACAGTGGAAGGGAGACAGCGCCGGCGGAACTCAGCGTGCCAATATTCTTGGTATCGAAGTCATTCGGGTTGGCAAGTACAACTGCGCCAGCGTAAGGAATACCCGTTACCGTACCCTCAACTTGGTTGTTCTTCACCTGGTTTCCAGGAATCACAACGGCTTTGTACTCGAGGGTGACCGTTTTGTTCGCGTCGAGTGTGATGGTCTGGGCGCTGGGGGCCATGTAACCATTCACCGTACCAGGCTCGATTTTCAGAATTGTCCCAGCGCTGATACCACTGAACGTCTTGCCGCTTGTCAGTGTGCCCTCATTGAGAATGGTGTTGGTCGAAAGATTGGTGACCTTGACAGGTGCGCTTATTACCCCTGTGAGCGCAAGGGACAGTGTGTATTCCGAAATAGGGGGGGTTGGGTCAGGGCAAGCAGTAAGAAGAACCGTTAAGCCGAGCATAGCGCTGGAAAGTTTCTTCATGACTTTATGAGTCTAATGATCGGCTCATGAGTTATATGGCTGTTTTAAGCGTCATAGGGCTTATCATCGGCGCTCCGCACTTTGGGATGATCTCTTACGCAGATGGGTGCTTGGCCCTGCCTGGTGGCACGGGCACGGCAGACATGCTCCGGCAGGCGCGGGCAGCAGTATTAACTGTGCTGGAGTGGTAGGGGAGAGGCCGACTCAAGGACTCACCTTGCACTCACAAAAAGCCAGTGGGTACATGGGTTGCTATACCCGCACCATCACCGACTTCATAGCGCCAAGTTAGAACGAGAAAAGCTCCGTCTAGGACGGAGCCTTCTTTGATGGTGGCGGTGAGGGGACTCGAACCCCTACGGTTTCCCGCTTGATTTTGAGTCGGCGCCCCCGCATCCACATCCATATTTGCCGTCTTAGCTCACTTTCTCATCCTCTGCCGTCCAGTTCTGTCCATCTTCATCCGCGCTGGTTACTGTACGGGTTGCTGTACGAATTGAAGTTCGTTCCGCCCGCAGGTCGTGGAACCGGATAGGGGAGACCTCGCACCCGTCCCGCAGCGCCTGCCAGTGGTAGTTGATGCGCCAAGGCATCAGCGGCTCCCCATTCAGGTCCGGGAACATCAGGTCATGGTCCGGCCAACTGTTCCCCTCAGCCAGCACAGCATCACGCTCCGCTTCCCACGCGCTTGGCGCCCCGTTCCTTCCCTTCTCCACGCGGGACAGAATCCGCAGATCATGCACCGCGCTCTGAAAGCACGCGGCCTCAAACCAGCGGTGTGCCTGTTGGCGCACCGTCTCCGCCGGTGGGAAGTCATGGGGCAAATACGCCCACTGCGCGCCAGTGCGCGCGACCCAAAGCAGGGCGTTCAGCACGTCTCGAATGGGATATTTCCGTTGCCTCGCGTCTTCGGGACTCAGCAGCAGATACGGGAGCAGAAAGAAATACGTGTCGTCATCGACGTCACTGGGGTACCCTCGGCGTGTCACCGACCCATTCTGCTCGTTGCGAAATCCCTACCGCGAACTTCAAACCTGTTCTTGGCAGCCTCTAGCCGCCCGAATGAGGATCTTCAAGTGTTCGTCAAAGTGATAATTGACCTTTCGCCTTAGAGCGAGCGGGCTCTTAACACTAGAGCCGAAGTAAAAAAGCAGGGCCTGCCGATTCGATACCGCGTAAATAAGCGGGGGAATGGCATCCTCACCACACTGCTGACCAATCTCTACAAACGTGGAACGAAATTTTCGTTCTGTTGCTTTGTAGCTGATGAGCCCTGTCCCGAGCAACTCAATGGTTGTATCACGTAGGTCTTCAGGTTTTTCCAAAAGATCCGACGTGATCACGGTAGTTTCTCAATCAGCGTGGCAGCTACTTGTTCGCGCAGGCCATCATCATCCCGCAGTTGGCGCCACTCCCAGGTGCCGCCCTCACGGGTCATCGTCGCCATCGGGCTCGAGCCGCGCGGCGCGTAGTGCAGGGTGCGCTCCTGTGAGGTCTGGGGATCACTGGGCAGCGGGAGGCCGACCTGAAAGGTCACGGCGGCAGCCTATCGTCTACCGGCACAAAAAAAGCCTCCACCCGCCCGAAGGCAAGGTGGGGCGATTCGTCGCAAGTTGGAGGGTAGCTCACAGCGGTTTCCAGAGGAGTTGAAGGAGTATGGTGATTTATGCGTGGGTACAGCCTTGACCTTCGACAGCGGATCGTATACGCCGTACGAGACGGCCTCACCCAGGCGGACGTCGCCCGACAATTTCAGGTCAGTCTCTCCACTGTGGAACGCTACTGGCGACTCCACCGACAGGAACAACCGCTTGCCCCACGACCCATTCCCGGCAGTCCACCACGTGTCCTTCCACCTGAGCAGCACGACGTGCTGCTCAGGCAACTGGAAGCGCACCCGGCTGGACCCTGGCTGAACACGTCACGGTGTGGCGTGCACAGCACGGGCCGCTATCGGTCACTACGCTCTGGCGGCGCATCCAACATCTGAAGTGGACGAGAAAAAAAGACGCTGCAAGCGGCGGAACGTGACCATGCTTGGCGCACCTTATTTGCACAGGACCTCTTGGAGGTCGACCCACACGAGCTGATCTATCTGGACGAGAGCGGATTTCACACCAGCATGACGCGAACGTTCGCCCGCTCACCGCGCGGTGAGCGAGCTTTCGGGACAGTGCCCCGGAATCGGGGCGCCAACCTGACGTTGTTGTGTGCCGTAACGATGCAAGGCCCCTGTGCCGCGTGGCTGGTGGATGGTGGGGTGAACGGGGATGTGTTTGTGACGTACGTCAATCGCATCCGGGTGCCAGAACTTCGGGCGGGGCAGGTCGTCGTGATGGATCACTTGGGTGCGCACCGCCGCGTGGCGGTGCGCACCTCGATTGAAGCGACAGGAGCGGCGCTGGTCTTTCTGCCGCCGTATTCACCGGATTTGAATCCGATCGAGCTGATGTTTTCGAAAGTGAAGGCAGAGACGAGACGGCTGGAAGCACGGACGAAAACGACAGTCAGTGAAGCGATCCGGGTAGCATTGGAGGCCGTGCGCCCGAAGGATTGTGCCGGCTGGTTTCAGCATTGCCTTTCCCCTCAATACTTCTGAAAACTGCTGTCAGTTCAGGCCCAGCGTCTTCTTGGCCAGCCCCAGTAGCCGGCGCCGGTCATTCAGGCCCCTAGCCCGTGAGTAGGCCCCGGCCATCAGGGCCGAGATGCCGTATTGCAGTAGCAGGTCTGGGTCATCCTCCAGGTCGTATCCGATCAGGGTGCCATAGGTCCGGTAGTTCGCCCGCCCGGTCAGCTGAATCATGCCCCGGCCTCGGTAATGCTACCCGTCGCCGCCGGCCGGCCTACCATTCCCCAGGCGCCCGGCATAGACCATGTTGCCTAGGGCCTCTGGGTTACCGGTACACCTCGCCGCGCTGGCTAGGGTCGAGAAGCGGTTCGTCCACACCTCGCACAGCCGCTTGGCGCTGTAGTTCAGGTTCTCGCTGACTGGCCGGAACCCGCTTTCATGGCCCAGCTGCGCCAGGATGTGGGCGGTTTGCAGAGCTGTGGTGATGCCGTACTGGGGCAGAGCCCAGGCCAGCTTCTCCGCCGCAGTCTCAGCGGCAGCTGGGGGTGGGTTTGGGCGCAGAGTACGTAATAGGGTGGGGATAATCATGCCCGCTCCTTGAGCAGCCGTGCCCGCAGGTACAGACTGACTACCAGGGCCAGCGTGGCCGTCCCACCACGCAGCACCTCGCTCAGCGGGTATTCGTCCCCCAGCACCAGGGTCCGCAACGCGGGCGCTGGATAGAACGCGGCCAGGATGTAATACAGCCCAGTTAAAACCACTGGAATCCAGCGCACCCGAGGGGCGGTATAGCGCTAAGTCAGCACGGCCGCTGAACCCAGCGCCGCCGCATACGTGAGGAGAAAGAGCGTACCCAACAGTGCAGCAATCATGTCAACCTCCCCCGCGCCAAGCGGAACAGTAGGGCGTGCAAAATCCAGGCATAGGCCGCAAATAGGCCGGTTCGAAAGCTGCTGGCCGGCGGAATGTCCTCCACGTCGTTGCGCAATACGCTCAGCACACTGGGCGCATCACTCAGCAGCAGGCCCACGTAGGCCAGGGCCACCAGGGCCAGGACCAGGGACAGCGTGAGGCCGCCCCCTTGCTGCTTGCGGAGCATGACGGCGCGCACGGTGACCGCGCCCACGCCGGCCAGATAGGTCAGCACAGCCAGGACACCCAGCAGGTCACTGAGATGGGGGGTCATCGCGGTCCTTGTCGCCTTTGCAGCGGGTACTGATGGCGGTGACCAAGCCGCCCAGTGTGGTGGACAGCACGCCCAGCAGGGCGGGCGTCGCTGACCGGCTTGCCGAGGGCACTGGTGGCCACGGCCACCAGCAGCGCCACCCCGACGAAAACAGTGAGTAAGAGTAAGGGGTCTCTCATGGCGTGACCTCACGGCTCACCTCCCTGTGGAGGGGCACGAGATAGGGTTTTCCACTCTGGGCAATCCAGAGCACGGTGCGGTAGCGGGGCTGGGCGGCCCAGGTGATGACGGGCCGGGTGGCCGAGAGGATTTCGGTGGGACCAGTGGCGCGGTTCCCAGACCGCCGTAGCCGCCCAGTTGGACGCGGGCCACACCGTCAGGGGGGCAGTCGCGGCTGAGAGCCACCGTGAGGCTCTGCAAGGCGCTGGCCCAGTTCAGTGGGCGGGCAGCAACTTCGACGCGACAGAGAGGCCCGCTGGGTGACGAAGGGACCGCCTGGGCCATGACCAGAAGAGCAAATAGCAGCAATCAGTGCATAGGCCTCCAGTGCCAGCAGAGAGAGCACCGCCCCCGTGCTGGCGGCCGGGGGCGGGATGGGGTGAAGTTGGAATCAGGGTGTAATGGGGAATAGAAGGTATGGATCAGAGCAAGCAGTTGTTGAGATACTTGGCGATTAGTTCGTGTCCAGCCGCTGTTGGATGCAATTGATCTCGAAGCATCATTCGGGGGATTGCATCTCCTTCCACAAGTCAGCGCCAGCATAAGCGCTCGCAAAACGTATGCTCAGGCATGCGTTATCCCCAGCTTGATGCCGTGCGCGGCCTCGCGGCCCTCGCCGTCGTACTTGGGCATGTCCTCTACGCCGGCTTGGGCTCCGGTGATTCAGGGACCGCGCGGGCTGCAGAGGCGATCTACAACAGCACGCATGAAACCCCCCTGCACGTGCTCTACGCCGGAAACGAGGCCGTGCTGATCTTCTTTGTGCTGAGCGGCTTCGTGCTCCACCTGATGGTCGCGAGAATGCAGGACTCAAGGCGCTGGGACTACCTGAAATACGCGGCCAAGCGAGTGGTGAGGCTCTGGCCCGCCTACGCTGCGGCGGTACTGATGTCCGCTCTCCTGAGCACCCTGACCAGCGCCACCCCCATCCACCAGAGCGGGGAGTGGATCAGGACGTTCTGGCGCGAGCCGGTGACCATCAGCATCCTCGCGCAGCACCTGGGCATGGTGGGCGTGTTCGACACCGACGCACTGGACTTCAGCATCTGGTCCCTAGTTCATGAAATGCGAATCAGCCTCCTCTTCCCCCTGATCTACTGGACGGTCACGCGCCTGCCTGCCCTCGTCAACCTGGGGCTGTACGGGGCTCTCAGCGCGGCAGTGGCGACCGTGTTCCTGGATCGCAGCGGAGCACCGAACCTCAGCGACCTATTGCTGACTCTGCATTACCTGCTGCCGTTCGCCCTGGGTGCCCTGATCGCTCAGCATCGCGAGCAGGCGACCCGCTGGCTGGAAGACAATCGGCCGGTGTGGTGGAGCATGCTGGCCCTGGCGCTGGTCTCTATTGCCTACGGAGGTGGGCTCCTCAGCGCAGAGCACACCAACGTGGTTACCCGCGACTACTGGGTGCTGCCCGGCGCCGCGCTGCTGGTGATGCTGGTCCTGGCTTCGCTCACAGCCGAGCGGATGCTGAGCGCCCGGCCGCTGCAATTCCTGGGGCGCATCTCCTACAGCCTTTACCTGATTCATCCTGTGGTTCTGCTAGGACTGCTGAACCTCGCGCAGCCGGCCCTGCCCCAGAGCGTGGTGCTGTTGCTGGTGCCGGTGGCGAGTGTCCTGGCAGCCTGGGGCCTGTACGTATTGCTGGAGCTCCCCAGCATTCAGGTGGCGGGGCGGATTGGGGGCGCCCGCGTGGAGGCGGGGCTGCCAGTCAGCGCCCCCTGATTCACGTGAGGCGCGTAACAGCCATCTGAGTGCCGCCCGGAGCGCTGCCCCACGTGCTGCCCAGCACGCGCCGCCCCCCACTGCTGTTCATCCACATCTCAACCCTGTCACCTGCGTTGAGCATTACGGTGGCCGCCGCCGCCCAGTCACCTACCCCCGCCGCACCCTGCGTGCCCTCATGAACTTTTTGCAACTCATTGCCACC
>NZ_JAIQXU010000053.1 GCF_020166395.1 Deinococcus betulae
CCTTTTTGGGTCGTTCACAGGGCACTTCAGAAGCATTGATCGCCAAGATGCTGTAGACGAGCTGCGTTTCCTGAAACATGCGTTTCTTGGGCATCTGGAACTGCGCACTGGCAATCAGGGCCGCTTCCACGCGTTCCACCGTGCGATGCACGGTGGTTTCATGCACACCCCAATCGTCACCCAGATGTGCAAAGGTGCGGTACTCGTGCCAAAATTCCAGGGTCATCAGCAGTTGTTCAGCCACGCTCAGCGCGGCTGGGCGACCAGATTTCTTCTTCCGCCCTTCGCGTTCAGTCAGCACTACTTTCATCTCAGCGAAGGTTTCCGGGTAAACCCCGGTGCGTCGACGAAACTGCTTGCGATTCATCTTTAGCGTGCGTGTCAGGCGGTCTTGCTCCACCCTGACACCTTAGCCCGCCACTTTCGCAAGAGGTCTATTGAATAGAGCACTCAAGATTCGATTTTGGCCTCGTCTGTTGACTATCGCCAGAGCCTGTAAGGCCTTCAACGGCGACGGATGAAGTTGAAGCACAAGGCGGCCAGCGTCAGACTCCCCAGTATCAGGCAGGCCAATGGGTCCAGCCCAGCACGATTGACCCCAACAGATACAGGGTGACGCAGATACCACCCACGACGTGGCCGGACCTGCTGGTCAAACTGACGCGCCAAGCGGTGAAGCTCGGTTGGCACGTCACCGTCCAGTAGTGGATGCCCATGCCCGGTCGCAATAAGTTCAGGGTCTAGACCAGCCAGAGTTTCGACAGACCGGCGCGCCGCATCCCAGTTGGGGGTGTAGTAAGCCGGGGGACCGCGGAGGACCACAGGCTGCATGCTTACGGCACTGGACGCCCACTCCTGCCGGGTGGTTACAACGGCGTCTCCAGCGATCAGGGTGCGGTCACTGGCCCGCCACAAGGAAATGTGCCCGCTGGCATGCCCTGGGGTGTGCAGCCACCGCCACGCCGGCAGGTGCGGCACGGCGCCCTCAACGGACAGAGGCTGCACGGCTGGGCGAAAGTCGAACGGCCCTGGCAAGAAGACCGGAGACAGCAGGCTCATGCTGCCCCCCACGCTCGGATCGGGGAAAGGGTAAGCGGCTTGACCTGTCAGGAAAGGAAGCTCAAGAGAGTGGTTGTACACCGGGACCGCCCAACGCTTGAGAAGCGCGTGCAGCGCCCCCACGTGGTCCAGGTGGCCATGAGTCAAGACGATGGCCTGTGGGGGACAGTCCCCGTACACTTGCTGTGCGGCCCGCTCAATCAGCCCAGCGGTTCCTGGCAAACCGGCGTCCACCAGGACCCACTCCTTGCCTTCCGGGGTTCCCAGGAAGTAGACATTGACCATGGGGAGGCGCACCCGGAACACGTCCTCTCGGAGCGCTTGAACGCCCCCAAAAGCGGGTGGAAAAGCAAAAAGGGACATAGAACCTCCTGGATCAAACTGATAGCACCTGTGCTGACCATGTGAGCAGAAGACAGCGACCCGAGGGTTTCTCAGCCGCAGATCAAACGCCGCTCCTCCGTGGAACTGAAGCCTGAGCAGACGGCAGCGGAGCCCAGGCGTGGCCGGACGCCCCAAACCCCGTCCAGAAGCGTGTCAGCGCTTGATCCAAGTGGGGCATCGGCCAGCCCCGCTCGCTGCGCAGGGTGTATTGATGTGTGGGCGCGGGCGTCCGGCCAGGAGGCACCGTCGCCAACCCAGCCACATCTGCCAGTCGGTGTGCCCAGGCCAGCGGCGTCAAATCCACGCCGCTGGTGAGATGCCAGAGTCCATATTCGCCGTCTAGAAGCAGATTCAACGCTTCATGGAAAAGGTCAGGAGCGTAGGTTGGCGTGGTGATGACTGGAGCGTCAGCCTGAATGGGCTTCCCCGCCAGCAAGTCGGTCATGACCCGCGCTGTTCGTTCGGTGGGGTCTCCTGTGCCGAACAGTTCTCCAGACCGCACCAGGAGGGCAGCGGGATGACTGCTTAGCAGTGCGGCAGCCAGACGCGCCGCCTGTTGCCCTTCTGCCGTCACCGCACTGGCCGGATCGGATTCGGTGTATGGGCGGCCAGCCAACCCATCGAAAACGTCCGCGCGGCAAAAACTGAGCAGGGGCCGTTTGGACGCGGCGCAGGCCTGGGCCAGCTGCACTGCGGCGCGGGCTGACAGCGCGCCGGGAAGATTCACAACGGCCCAGGGAACGCTCAGGTCCAGTCCAGCGGCAAGATCACCAGGCGCAGCGGATGAAGCGGCCTGACAGCGCAGGCCCCGTTGCCCGCAGACCTCCAGCAACCGCTGGCCCAGGGAAGTGTGCGCGCCGTACACCAGCAGCGGTGGGCCACCCGGCGGCTGCGCCTGCACCGCGCCTTCCGGCGGATACACATGGCGCGTATCTCGCTGCCACCACCCCGGTGTCTCCAGCAGGGGCGGCGGGGCCGCACCAGTCGCCAGGGTCTGCGCGAGCCGGGCCAGCGCGGTGGGCCGAGGAACTGGGGCGCGCAGGTCCCATAAACCACTTTCATAGTGACCCTCGCGCCGGGTCAGCAGGCTGTTCCACTCGAAAGCCCCGAAGGTCGCCCAGGCGGTTACGGCCCGCACCTCTACGCCGGCCTCTCTGGCTGCTTGAGCCGCCTGCCACGCCCCGGCCAGCCAGCGAAGCTGCTCCTCTCGCGTGCAGTTCAGATGCACTTCCGTCAAGGCCAGTGGTCGGCCGTACCGTGCGTGGGCTTCGTGTAGACGGGCGAGAGGCCCGCCGTGCGCCGCGCCCAGCACGCGCACCGCCTCGACATCGGCGTACGGCTGCCGGCCATTGCCCCCGTGGGTCTGTGCGGGGTAGTCATCCAAGCGGTGGTCCAGAAAGCGCTCACTGGTCACGTACACATTCAGGCCCAGCACCTCCGGGGGACAGGGATGCTCGGCAAACCAGAGCAGGTCGCGTTCGCTGGCTCCCACCCGCCGCAAGTAAGCCCACAGCGGTGACGTCTCGTCAAACCGGCCCAGCAGCAGGTCGAAGGTAAGCCAGCGCCGCTCATTCTCGAAGTCGGCCTGGTCGCGCAGCACAGGGGTACTGAAGACGCAGCCTAGGTCTTCCGTCTGAATCAGCTGTGCCTGTGGATTTACTTCGCGGATCGCCTGCATCGCTAGCACGGTGGCCCGCAACTGGTGATTCAGAGCGGTCCAGCAGCTCTGCTCGTCCCGCCCGTGAGGATACCAGTGGCCGTACAGCCCAGAAAACCGGGCGGTGGTCAGCGGTTCATTGACTGGGGTATAGCAGGTTATTTCTGGGTACCGCTGCGCAACCGCACGCGCGTAGTCGACCAGCCCAGCAACGAAGTCTGGGTCCAGCAGATGCGTGTGCCGCGGGCCGCTTCCGTGATGAATAAGGCCTACGATGGGCTGCACGCCTCGTGCTTGCAGGCGGCGCAGCCGGATGTCGCCCCAGGTCCAGTCCGCCTGGGCAAGACCGTCTGGCGCCGTCCGCTCCCACAGCAGCGGAAAGCGCACGGCGCTCACACCCAGGTCGGCCAGCCGGTCCATATCGTCCGGGCGCTGATCCGTGCCGCTGAGGGCCAGTTGATCCACTTGCCGGTCGCCGACGCGGCTGACAGTGGGTTCCAGCCCGGCCCACAGGTGCATGCCGGGGGCAGACACCTTGTTGCTCTGAATAGACACTCCTGCTCAGTGAGAAGCCACGCACAGGGTGCTGGCATCTGGGAGAAGACACTGATGAAAAGGCTGATCGGCGGCCCCAGTGAGCTGCGCGCCCTGGCCCAGGATGCTGCCCATCAGGGGGCCGCGCAGGTTGGTCACCACGGCGCCGGCCTCCAGAATCGTGTCCTGAATGTTGGCCCCCTGCACCTTCGCACCTGGCCCCACACTGACGAAAGGACCAATCTGGGCATCCTCAATGATCGCGTCAGCCCCAATGAACACAGGGCCAGTAATCACGGCGCGCCGCACCTGAGCGCCTGGCTCGATAGTCACGGCCCCAAACACTTCACTGTCGGTCATGGTACCGCCAAGCGCTGCTGGGCGCTGTGCCAGCATCCACCGGTTGGCCGCCAGTAGGTCTTCGGGACGTCCTGTGTCTTTCCACCATCCGCGCTGCCGATGACCGTACACCCGGCCAGCCGTTACCAGCTGGGCAATAGCGTCCGTCAGTTCTAATTCGCCGCGCGCACTGACCGGCACTGTTCGGAGCGCTTCGAAAATACTGGGACGAAAACAGTATGAACCTGCCACGGCGAGGTGGCTGGGCGGATGGATGGGTTTTTCTACGATGGAAGTGACTAGTTCGTCCTGCACGGTGGCAACTCCGAAGGCACTAGGCTGCTCCACCTCACACAGCGCCACAGCCGCATCAACCTGTAATCGCTGAAAGCCTTGAATAAGGGCGGCAGGGCCGTCTTCAAACAGATTATCGGCCAGCAGCACGCACAGGTCCTGGCCCCCGACCCAGTCTTCGGCGGTCAGCACGGCGTGCCCCAGGCCACCCATACGGTCCTGGCAGAGGTACGTCACGTCCGGCCAGTCGGCCAACGCGGCGCGCAGAGGTCCCGCCGTACTGGGAGAGACCACCACCGCAATATCGGTAATGCCGGCCGCCTGAAGGTGGTCCAGGGCGTAGGCAATCACGGGACGCCCCGCCACAGAGAGCACAGGCTTGGGCCGGGAATAGGTCAGGGGCCGCAGGCGCGTACCAAATCCGGCCGCCGGAATGAGGGCCTTCACAGCAGCGCCCGCAGTTCATCCTGAGTGAGGTTGAGGCACACCGCGTCTTCGACCTGCTCCACGGCGTCCAGGGGGACGGAGCGGTGGTGGCCGCCCTCGTCACGAACGGTGCGGATGTACTGCTCGTCCAGCTCATCCACGAAGCTGTGGACCAGACCGTCGGCGCATATGATAGACATTCCCGGCGCAATTATTGTCATCGCTTTCTCCTTGCTGCTTTCTCTCACCCGCTGCGGTGATGCCGGGGACAGGGGCGGCCAGGGAGCGGCTAATCTTCTCAAGCGGTCAGTCAAGCTGTGGTCCTGCTCGGTCGGATACACCCTGCTGGGCCTGGGCATAGCTGCCTGACATGGGTGGGGCCAGCCGCGGCTCACCGCCCATCGGCTCCGCCTGCCGCATACGGAATTCGCCTTTTCCGTCCATGGATGGCCCGGTGCTCCAGCGGCCTTCGGGGGCCGGCGTGCCCTCAACACCTGTCAGGAAGAAGTTGTAGCTGAACTCTTGATGCTCGGCCCTCTGGTCAAATGTGTTGGGGATCGGCAAGGTCGCAGTGTGGCCGCCCAGGTCCTCAATTACCGCCAGCCACTGCTGCTGGTGCATGGTGTCGCGCGCAATCAGAAAGCTCAGCATGTCTTTCATGCCGGAATCGTCCGTCAATTCGTACAGGCGGCAGGCCAGGGCGCGGCCGGTCGCTTCGGCTGTCACGTTGGCGTACATGTCGGCAGCCAAGTTGCCACTGGCGTAAACGTGCGAACCGCAAAAGGGCACGCCATTGGCATCGGCCGCCAGCGCCGCCATGCCGGCCGACAGGTACTGGCGGGGGTCCATACCGCCCATCACGGCCGCCACCACCGGATTCTGCGCCGCAGCGGCTTCCTGCGTATCAGCGGGAGCGCCTTCCAGATTCAGTGCCACGGCGGTGGCCAGCATCTGAATGTGTCCAATTTCCTCGGTGCCAGTGGTCATCAGCATGTCGCGGTACTTGACGGGGCCACGCGCACCAAAAGCCTGAAATAGATACTGCAAACAAACCCGGATTTCGCCTTCGACACCCCCAATAGCCTGTTGAAGCAACCGAGCAAAGCGGGGGTCAGGTGTATCCACACGGACGGGGTATTGCAATTTGTTGTCATGGTAGAACATGAGTTCTCCTCTGTGCGGAGGGTAAAAGGCGACGTCGTTGTTCAGACAGGTCAAGGCGGCTTTAGCAGCTTCGCCTGGCCAGACCCCAATCAAGGTGAAATCGCGGCGCCAACGCGCGCGCCTGGCCTGTGCTGCTCGCTCAAGCTGCCTCAAGTTCCCTTTCGGCGCTTCTCATAAACAGACGATTCGGCAGTCAGAGAAGACCTGGCACAAAGGGAAACCCTCTGCGCCGCCGGCAAGGGAGGCCAGCCGCAAGCGTTCAACAGGTGAAGGGCCCTTCAGGCAACGCTCGGACCACCGTCAGATCCTATGTGTTCGAGGAAAAATTGCGTCTGGGACGGCTGCTTTATAGTGAATGTCCATTTTGAATGGTCCTGACTAGAGTTTTGCGGTGCCGCACGGCACACCGATCAACCATTGAACTGGGAGGAGGTTTTCCCGTGTCTCTCGCTCGCCCTGTCCCTGGACCCCCAGGCCTGATCGTTCTGGCGCACTTGCGCTGGAGTTTCGTGTTTCAGCGCCCGCAGCACCTGATGACTCGCGCTGCGGTCACGCGGCCGGTGTATTACGTGGAAGAACCCGTGTTCAGCCCCGGCGCAGATCGCCTGACCCTCCGGCGCGAGGCAGCAGGCCTGACAATCTGCACGCCCCATCTCCGAGCGGGGCAAAGCGCCACCGAAGCCCAGGCCTGCACCGCAACTCTGCTCAGCGAGTTGGTGGAGGCCGAGGACCTTCCGGAATACGACCTATGGGTTTACACACCCATGGAGTTGCCTGTGGCCGACCAGTTAAGTCCCCGCGCCGTGATCTATGACTGCATGGACGAACTCGCCAATTTTCATGGCGCGGCCCCCGAACTGCGCGTCCGAGAAGCTGAACTATTCCGCCGCGCCGACGTGGTCTTTACAGGTGGTCAGCAGCTCTTTGAGGCCAAGTCGGCCCGACATGCCAATGTCCACGCCTTTCCCTCCAGCGTGGACACCGCCCACTTCAGGCAGGCCCGGTCGCCACTCGCTGAACCGGCTGATCAGCATGCTCTCGCTGGCCCTCGCTTCGGCTTTGCAGGTGTGATTGACGAGCGCCTGAACCTGGACCTTCTGCGCAGACTGGCCGCCAGGCGGCCTGAGTGGCATTTCGTGTTTCTGGGGCCGGTGGTCAAGATTGATCCAGCGACTCTCCCACAGGGCCCCAACATGCATTACCTGGGTATGAAAAGCTATGCAGAGCTGCCCGCCTATCTGGCACACTGGGACGTGGCCCTGTTGCCATTTGCACACAACGAGGCCACCGCTTTCATCAGCCCGACCAAGACACCTGAATACCTTGCGGCGGGTCTACCCGTGGTGTCGACCAGCATCCACGATGTCGTGCAGCCCTACGGCGAGCAGGGCCTCGTGCAAATTGCAGACGGAACTGCAGCCTTTGAAGCCGCCTGTGCGGCTGCCCTGGCTGGATGGGGCACGCCGGCTGCACAGGCCACGCTTCAGCGCGTTGACCTCCTTCTGGCCCAGCAGTCCTGGGACAGAACCTGGGCAGCAATGGACGCTCACCTGTGTGCCCTGGGGCGCCCAGGGAGGGCCGAGTGGCCCCTGATCCTGGCAGGAGCCCACAACTAAACTGGCAACAGGCAAACGGCTTGATGTGCTCACTGCAAACGCAGGATTTACCAGACCAGTGGTCTCTCAACGTTTCGGCAATGTCAGCTGTCTTTTTCTCTCGCCAGATTCCCTGTCCCAAGCTCTCAATGCTGGAGAGAGCAGGCATAAACCTTGGTCGCCGCCAAGGCCCATTTGACTTAAACAATGGGCATTCTGTGGACTCTGAAGACCGCAGTACACGACAAATTGCCGGCCTCACGTCCTGAAGAGGTGGGGCGGGAACGGGAGAGGCGTGGCCCCACTTGTCTCACGAGAGAACGGTTGTGCAGCCGCCTGGGATTTCAAAGTGTTCCCACCACATCACGCTGACCGAAGGAGGCGCTATGCGTCACACCACTCACCCGACTCCACTTCTGGAACGCGACCACTGGCGTGACCTGAGTGGCACCTGGCGCTTTTGTTTTGAAGACGTGGGGGTCTGGAAGCACCCTTCCGAAGTGGTTTTCGACCGTGACATTCAGGTTCCGTATGCGCCCGAAAGCCCGCTCAGTGGCATTGGCGATCAGGGCTTCCATCACGTGGTCTGGTATGGCCTGACCCTCACGCTGACGCCGGAAGAACGTCAAAGCCGCTTACTGCTGCATTTTGGGGCAGTGGATTACGCCGCGACCGTCTGGGTCAATGGGCGCCTGGTCGCCACGCATGAGGGAGGACACACCCCATTTACTGCTGACGTGACGCGGCAGGCACAGTTGGCCGAGACGATTGAGGTGACGGTGCGCGCGCAGGATGACCCGCACGACCTTGCCAAACCGCGCGGCAAACAGGACTGGCAGCGGGATCCGCACTCCATCTGGTATCCCCGAACAACCGGCATCTGGCAGACGGTCTGGCTTGAGCAGGTCTCCGACACCTACATCCAAAAAGTGGGCTGGTTTAGCAATATGGATCAGTGGCAACTGGGCCTACAACTCCACCTCGTCGGAACCCTTGCCCCTGGACTCAGTGTGCGGGTGCGGTTGTGGCGAGACGACGTCCTGCTGGTGGACGACCGCTATGGTCTCCAGAGTCATGAGGTGGAACGCCGGATTGCGCTGGCCGATCCTGGCATTGATGATTTTCGCAACGAGCTGCTCTGGAGTCCCAGTCACCCCCAACTGCTGGGGTCCTGCCTGGAGCTGATGGACGGTGATCAGGTGATTGACCGGGTCTACAGCTACGCGGCCCTGCGCTCCGTCTGCATCGCTGGCAACCGGTTTTTGCTAAATGGCCGCCCCTATTACCTGAAAATGGTGCTTGACCAGGGGTACTGGCCCGGCGGCCTGATGACGGCAACAGACACGGAACTGCGCCGAGACGTGGAACTGACGCGGCAACTTGGGTTTAATGGTGTACGCAAGCACCAGAAAATCGAAAATCCACGGTGGTTGTACTGGTGTGATGTCTTGGGCCTGCTGGTCTGGGAAGAGATGCCAAGTTCGTACCGGTTTACGCCGCAGGCTGTCGAGCGCCTGGTCCACGAGTGGCAAGAGGTCATCGCCCGCGACAGGTCACATCCCTGCATCGTGGCCTGGGTCCCCTTAAATGAATCGTGGGGGGTGCCAGATCTGCCTACCAATCCGTCCCACCGTAACTATGTGCAGGCACTGTATTACCTGACCAAGACCCTTGACCCTTCGCGGCCGGTGATTGGAAACGACGGCTGGGAACACATTTCTACCGATATTCTGACCATTCACGATTACACCGATGACACCGCAGCGCTCTACCAGCGCTACAGCACGCTGGACGCTACCCGCGCCACCTTGACACTGCAGCAGCCTGCTGACCGTTTCCTCACCCTGAGTGGCTTTCAGGCAGCCGACCAGCCAGTCATGTTGTCGGAATTTGGCGGCATTGCGTACATCCCTGATCAGGAGAGCGGCTGGGGCTACAGCCAGTCACAGAGCGAAGACGACTTCCAGCGCGACTATAAGACGCTGCTGGCCGCCATCTACGACTGCCACGGCTTGTCGGGATTCTGTTACACGCAGTTGACCGACACCTTTCAAGAAAAGAACGGGCTGCTGTACGATGACCGCTCGCCCAAAGCCGATCTGCTGGGCCTCGCCAGCAGCACACAGGGCACCCGTACGGCCCGCGAGATGACCGTTGACCCTCTTCTCAATCCTTTCAGCACGTCGTCTCAGTGGCGGATTCGGGTGCTGTCATTGGTCGATGCAAAGGACCTATCTCAGGATTGACTTTCGTTGAGAAGCTTTGGCAAACCGCCGCAATGCTGAGATGAAGTTGCTCCAGTTGAGTGAAGAGTGAAGGGGAGGTCGTCATGCCCCAACCGCGAGGGAGTTACTCCCCCGAATTCAGGCAGGAAGCTGTCAGCCCGTCACAACCACCGGAAAAAGCTGTGCTGAGGTTGCCCGTGACCGTGGTCTTCCGCCTCACGACATCGCTCGCTGGCGACCATTGCAAGAGAAGTAGGATCAGGTCGGCCAGCCAGCATTCCCTGGGCGCGGCAACGTCGCGCTGGGTGCCTCTCAAGCTTGGCGAGGAAGACCAGAAAGCGAGCATGCGCGGGAAGATACCGTGCTGCAGAGAAAAATCGAGTTCTTCTTCGAACGAAGCCGGAGCACCTAGGTGGTCCACCTCTTTGGTAGGGTGGGGAATGCATATCGGGGACGACCACAAAGCCGAACAGGCCAGTCTTGAGCAGCTGTTTCAGAAGTGGCAGCAGCTCCGGACCTTGCTGGATGGCGATGTGGTCTGGAGCATTGACGCTCCACACGACCTGTCGAAAGAGCAGCGTCAGCAGTTGGCAGAGACCAGAGAACTCGTCCGCTTGGCTGATGCACGTCTCAGCGAGCTGAAGCGAGGCGACTGGCCGTCTGAAAGTGTCGAAACCATTCGGAGGACTGGGCGCGTGGTTGAGGGCCTCCGGTCTGATCTGACGGCTGCCCTCAACACCTTGAGAGACATTCAGAACTTGCCGCACTTGGATGGAGAACTCCCAATGTGAGTCGGTGCTGGTGACCGCTTAGGGCCATTCTGAAGTTGCTACGCCGTGTCCCACCTTGCGCCCTCCACTCAGCTGCAGGGCACGCCGCAGGGCCGCCTCCCACGTCAGGCGCTGCAGGATGCCGATGCCCAAGAGGTAACCGAGCCGGTCCAGCCAACTGCTGGCCCTCACCTGGGACAGGATGCTCAGCCGGTAGCCCTCTGTGGACAGTGCCGAGCAGCGAAACTCTGTCCAGCCGGATTCCGAATGCTGTTTAAGAGTGCGCAGACGAAAGTGGTCCGGCGCAAGAAAAGCCACTTCTACCCGTGCGCGCCGGCTGCCTAGCATCAAAATCTTGAATTGGTCGCCCACTCCGGTCGGTCCCTCTGTGGGGCGCACCCGGCGGAACCACGCCAGCGCCGGCGGTGTGAGGGATGGCAACTGTTGGAGCATGAGCTGAATGACCTCTGGGCCAGAGCGCTGCGGCGCAGCCAGATCAATCCAGTACTCCCGGCGCGTCAGGGGGCCGACACCATCACGCTCATCGGTTGGGGTCCAGCCGGCTGTTGGAAACCGGAGGACCTTCGTTCTGAACGCACCCAAGAGGAGCGGTGCCAACCACCAACCACGGATCATGATTGAGTCTCCCGACTGGGCGCAGAGGGGACATGACGGCCGCGTAAAGTCTCCAGGACCCGATTTGAGGGTGACATCAGTGTTGCGTGAAGTGGTTACGGGGCTGGTGGTGCGCC
>NZ_JAIQXU010000054.1 GCF_020166395.1 Deinococcus betulae
CTGGCAAACAGATCCCGGAAGTGCGCCGTGGTGCTATAGGTGTCGTACAGCCCGAGGTGATCCTGTTCCACCCGCGCCCGGAACTCCTGCACCCGCCGAAGTTCAGCCTGGGTGTCCGCGTTCCCCGCCTTCTGAAAAGGCAGCGGCTTCTCCGCAAAGTACAGTAGGACAGAGCGGCCACTGGCATGGAACTTGTCAATCTCCTCCACAGTGCCAGACTCGGCCACCCCTGTGTCTGTGCCCAGCCGCGACCAGAAGAGGGCCACGAGCACATCTGCCCGGTCGGTGAGCTGCTCGTTCACCACGGCCTGCGCCCGGCCCCGCAGCGCGGGCCGGGTGTGGGTCGTCCAGTGCTTGGGCAGCAGGACGATCTCTTCGGCCTCCGCGTGCTGCAGGTTCCACTCGGCCACCACTTGCCTCGCCACCTCGCGCTCCTCCGTGGTGTCGTTCGGACCGCCGATCATCACGCGCAGCATTCGGACTTCTAGGCCAACTGGCGCAGTGTCGGGTCTGGCCGGGGCGGCTGGCAACTGGCGGGGAGGCATGAGCTGGAGGAGGGTCCCACTTCTGATGGCCTGACCCGCACGGTCCTCGAAGTGAGCAAGGGCCGATCCTGCTGCCTCCCGGGTCAGGCCAGTGGCCAGAGCAATGCCTTCAATCTCCAGCGTGGCACGCAGACCTAATTGGAGAGCTTGATCAACGAGAGAATTGAGCCGGCGCTGCGCGTCCTCCTCGCCTGGTTCCTCACCCAGCAAACGCGTAAGGTCTCCTGCCTGAATGATCAGGGCATCGCTTCGTGACTTTCTCTCAGGTTCATCCGTCATCCATTGCAGAAAGCGTCGGGAACAGAGGAACACTTGCATCGAGCGGTCGATGGGAACGTTGCCCACCCCTTCTTGCGGCTCGGTCATCCAGGTGTGGGGGAAGGCTACGCGCGCACCTGCCATGTCAAGGGGACCGACCTCCGCGTCAGTGGCCTCAATCCAATGGGAGACCGTGTTCTGTGCAAGATTTGCACGCGAATCCATAAACACCAGTTGCACGGCGCGGTCCCGCACAATGGTCACGGGCCCAGCAATGACTTGGCTCATCACTGCGCCTGTCCGTCAAGTCCTTGACGGACCTTGGCCTGCAGCTCTTCGCAGCAGGTATCGAAGTCGAATTCGAGAGTGGCATCATTCGACAGATGGCCGTGGATCTGGTTGAGTGAGGCGAAACGGCCATGGACGGGGCAGTATTGGGATTCAATCAGCTCCCGCACCTGATCTTTGATTTGTGCGTCGGCTCTTTGCTTGAGCTCTCGCATGAATTTTTTTGTGTCCACCAGGACCTCCAGCTCTAGGGTAACCAATCGGCGAAGGAGGACAGGGAACGTCCGCCACAAGCGGGAGTTGAGAGCGAAGTCGTGGGCGAGGGTGCCGGCTGGTGGCCCTGCGTCGGCGCAGCCGTCGCTGGACGGTCGTGGTCAGGTGCGGTCTCGCTGCTGCTGGCCAAGCCGTACGCTGAGCGACATGCTGGGAATGGTGCTGCTCGGGGGCTATCTGCTGCTGGCTGTGGCCGGGCTGCTGAGCCTCACTGCTGCGGTCTCTGTGCTGGTGCTCGCGCCCTGGAAGGGCGGCGCAGCGAAGCGGTCCGCCCTCCTGGCCCGCCTGGGCTTGACAGTGCTCTTCGCCGGTGGGACAGCAGTGTGCCAGGCGTTCATCGTGGCGTTCGGTGAGACGCTGGGCCATATGCCGCCGGTCACGTCGCCCAGCCCGTCGACGCAGTGGTGGTGGACCGCTCAAGGGCTGGCCGGTGGCGGCGTGCTGTTGCTGCTCGGCGCGGGTCTGGTGCGCTGGCGCTGGCGCTGGCGACCACGGACCTGACCCGGCCGCCCCCGGCGCGGCGCTACTCGCAGCCTATTTCAGTTCCTTTTTCTGGTTCGCCAGTCCCTGTGCCAGCGCAACGGCCCGGTTCAGATTGGCCTGACCCACTTGCGCGCTGTAGCCGGCGCTGTCGGTGGTGTGGGGTTTGTCGCGGAGGGACGCGCGGCGGAGGTCGCCGGGTGGGTAATACCGAATCCCAGCTTTGGCACAGGCTTTGTGGAGGGCGGCGCGAAGGTCCCGTTCGAGCTTGTACGGCAAGACAGGGACGTCTGGTGCAAAGACGCCCCCGTGGGCCCTGTGATGCGCCTGGAGTGCCTTCAGGGCCACGTCACTGAGACGGGTGATGGTCTGCGGCCTGAGAATGGCCCCTGTCCCCAGGTCAAACGCAGTCCAGTGGAAGTCGAGGAGTTCCCTGACCTTGAACGCATGTTCGTCAATCAGCACCAAAGCGGTGTGCAGGGCCGTGTCTTTGCGCGTGGTTTTGTGCAGAGCGTCAATCTCTTCGCGACTGATGGCAGGGGCGTCGGCGCGTTCGCCAGGGGGCCGGCGTAGGCCTTCCAACGGACTGCGCTCAAGCACCCCTATCTGCATGGCTTGCTTGTAGATATTGGCGAGGAGCGAGAGGCGTAGGCGGATGGTGTTGGGTTTGGCGGGTGGGCCGATGTGGGTGGGGCGGGCGGCCTCTAACAACCACGCGTGGAAGTCAGGGGGCGGAGCGAGGAAGCTGACTTTGTCTTGGATGGCTTGGGTAAAGATCAGGGTCAGGAGGGTGAAGGCGTTGTTGGGGGGGACAGGGAGCTGGTCTTTCACCAAGGGCAGCAACTCGTCTAATCGGGCTTCTTCGAGGGCGGTGGCGAACTTGGTTTTGTGTTCGTCGTGGTCCATAGGTCAAGCATACGGGATAACGAGTGTTAATAGACACAAGTGAAGTATCTCAACCCCACCCATCTCCCCTTTTTCCCATCCCACACGCTCTTTTCCCTATCTTCCTATTCTACACCCTTCCCTTCTCGATCACCTATCACAGTCTCTGCATGGCTTCCACTCCCGCACTGGCACCAGCTCAAGCTTCTGAAACCACCCAGCACGACCCCACCTGGCTCTGCGGCAAGCCAGGACCACACCACACCCGAACGACCCTCCACGCCCCCACCCGAGATGCCGCCGCCTTCACCTACGCCCGCCGCACGTACCAATCCGCCACCGTCCACCACACCCGTCAAGGCTGGTACGACGTCACCGTCCCTGAATTCGAGTGGGACCACACCCCCTGCACCTTCGTGCAGCACTTCCGCGTCGCACGAGCGCCCACTCAAGCGCGTCGAGGCGTCGACGAGGGCGCGGCCCGGCGCGCCCTCATGGCCCTGCACCCCGCCGGCTGGGCCGTCCCTGAAATCAACATCACCGCGGCCGACGGCTACGCCGGCCGCGCGGACCTGTTCGTGCTCCCAGATCACAGCGGCAGCATCGGGTATGAGATCAAGACCGACAGAGACAGTTTGAGTCGACTCACATCCCAGATCAGGCTGTATGACCATTGCTTTTCACGACGGGTGTTGGCCACCACCCCGAGCCACCTGAAGGCCGCAGGCCAGCTGCTGACCCAGGCCTGGGGCTTGGTTGTGCTGGACCCAGTGACGCACGAGATCCTGGAACAGCACCGTGCCCCGCAGGCCCAAGAGCATGATCTGGCCAGCCAGCTCCTAGTGTTGGAGGAACTACGCGTGGGGGAACTGAATGCGCTGCTGAGGGAGATCGGTGTGACTCGCACGAACAACTCGCTCAATGCCCAGCGCTGGGCACTACTGGAGGCGCACTACGGCATCCCCACGTTGCGCGACCTGTGCTTTCGTACCCTCGCCGCTCGTACAGGCAGGCGCGTGATAGCCAGACGGTTGGCATCATCTTGAGTGGGTGGACTGCATTCAGCAGTCCACCTTCAGCGGAGGGCAAAAGCCACGCTGTCGGCCTGTGTTACCAGCAGGGCTGTCCGCTCTGGACTTCTGCGGCTCAGGAGGTCATGAGCCCGCTCGGCGGCGGGTCGGCCCTGATTCAAGTTCAGTTCTGTGCGTTCTTCATGGGCACTCCAGGCGAGTTTGCCGGGCTGAATCGGCACGATGGTGCTCTTCTGCCCTGGACTGCGACCATCGGGGGCAAAGCGCAACTCGGGCACCAGGTCGACTCGGGCGCGTTGACGCTGGACTTGTGTGATCTGGGCGAGGACACCGTCGAGGAGGAGGCCGAAGTCGGGGAGCCAGAGCCAGACCCATTCTCCGACCTGCCAGCTCTCTCCTCGCAAGAGCCGGGGCGCAAGGCGTGAGTCGATTTCGGATGGCAGGCGACGCTTCCCCGTGGAGGCCACCCGGCGCAGCTGTGTCGTGGGATACGGCTCCGGTAACAACACCCCGCCCCAGGTGACGCGCACGGTCTGCGTCTGCCGCACGGACGACAGGCTGTGGACCCCTTGAACACGGACCAAACCTGGATAGGTCCGGTCCAGGGGTGGGCGGAACACGACCAAATCAGCCGGTTGGAGCATCAGCGGCACGCGCGAGGTCATGAAGCATTGTAGGCACGGCGGGGCGTGACCCTATGCCCGTCATCCTGACGACAGACACCATGGGGATGCCCCTGATCCGGCAGTTCAAGTGGGTGGGGTGAGAGGGCGCGCTCGCTGAGGGGTTGGGACCCAGGCGCACGAGTGCGCCTGGGTCCTGTTTGATCGTTGATGAGGACAGAAAGGCTTGCAAGACGGTGAAGAGCGGGTGACCTTGCAAGGGCAGAGAAATAGGGAGTAAGGTAGGGTGATGAAGTAAGAGAATTAATGTGTAGAACGGGGAAAAGAGTGGATAGATAGGTTAGGGAAAGAGTCTATTAACGTTGGTTATTAAGAGACCCTGGCACTTCTCCAGTGAGCTCAGGACCCACGCCTAGCACCTCGAACAGCCCCACTAGCACCCCCCCAGGCAACGCGTCCCACCGCGCGTTCCGCGGGGGGTGTTCTTCGCGCACGCCATTCAGCAGCCCACGCACCACCACGCCCACCCGGACGTTTCTTCTGGCTTCGCCCCCGCTCGTGCTGACATAGAGGCGGTAGGCCCGGCCGGTGCGGCGGCGCACGGTGGAACGCTGGCCACGCTTGGTCTCCAGGCTCCACCACCCGACACACCACACCTCCGCACGCGTGCGTGCGGAGGCCTTCACCACGAAGTGGAATAGCCGCATCCTCAAGCAGCGGCCACCCGCACCACCTAGTTGGTGGCGCCACCCACGGTGATGAACAGCGCTGAGACTGGTCCATACGTGCCGTTGCTGTTCCGAGCACGCACGTAGAGGGTGTGCTTTCCAGCGCTCAAGCCACTCGCTGAGACTGTCGCTCGCACGGCTTCGCGATTGGTGTTGAAGCTCCCGTCCGTCGCCGTCATAGCACGTGCCGTTCCGCCGGCCCAGGGCGGCGTATCGATGAAGTATTCAGCGCCCGCCACCGTCCTACTGGGCTCGCTGCCGTTGCTAGTGTTGAAGCGGGTGTTGTCCGCACTGGCGCTGAGCGTAAAGCTGCCGCCTGTCGCCACGCTGGCTGGGGCGGTGACGCTGACGCTGTCGGGGCCGCTGCCCAGCTGGTAGGGTGCGCGCGCTACCCGCAGGGCGTACAGCAGGGCCGCCTGGTTCTTGGGCAGAGTGGTGCTCGTGAAGGTGTTGCACGGCTCGAAGAACGCGGTGCCCAGTTCGATAGTGTATGACGCCACCCCCAGTTCGCCATACCCGTAGTCCAGTGTCGTTCCACTGGTAGGATACAAGCCCACCGACTGCTCGGGGGTGTAGCCATTGAAATACGCCAGCTTGCGCCCCAGCGACTGCAGCGCGGCGCCGTTGGGGGCCACGGTCGTCGTGTCGCCCCAAGGCCACAGCACCAACTTCGAATAGCTGTGAATATCCAGATAGACACCCGACGTGTCGGCAGGCGCCGCGTCCGTCCGGTTCGGGCCGCGCCGGTCCGCAAAGGTCGCCTTGATCAGGTTCTGCAACACCTGCGTTTCGGGCTCCGACCCCGCCGAGGACCCCATGTACGTTTCATTGCAAGGATCGGTACTGGAACCTCCACGGTTCCAGGCGTAGGTGAAGTTGCGGTTCAGGTCCACCCCGTACAGCCCATTGCTGCAGCGCTGCGTATCATTCGCATTCTTGCGCCACGACGCGCCAGCTTCAGCCTTCTTGCGGCCATCGGGGTTGCTTTGCAGCACCAGCCAGACTTCCTGGCTGTCCAGCATCCAGGTCACGTCGGCGTCGCGGCCGTAGTTGGCCAGCAGGTACTCGGCAAAACGGGTGGACAGTTCGGCGGGCGTGTATTCCCGCGCGTGGATAGACGCCGTAATCAGCAGCCGGGGCTTGGTCCCACCCGTGCTCTTGTTGGTCAGCTTCAGGACATTCATGTCGTAGCCGCCCCGGCCCTTGGTCTTCAGCCAGGTCGAGCCGATGCTGCTCCAGCTGGCCAGGTTGGGGTACTGCGACACCAGGCTCTGCGCGCTGCTGTACGTTTCCTCGACAGTGCGGTAGCAGGAGTAGCCGCTGATGGACAGGCTGCCCAGGTTTTGGGTCAGCGAGCCGCTGTGACGCTCGGTTTCGGCCTTGTCAATACGGATGGTCCAGTCGCGGCTCAGGCCCGTGACGCGCAAGCGCTCGAAGTCAGCCTGGCCCACGTCCAGCAGCACGAACTTCTCCTCGGCGCTGCCGCCGATCGGCTCAAAGGTCTTGACGATGTCAATCCAGTCGCGCTCGGTCTTAAAGTCAATGCGCGAGACCACGATGGGCTTTTGCTGAAACACGCTGCATTCGTCGGCCGTGGCCACCAGCGAGGTGCCCGGCGTGACCGGCGGGGCGGCTTGGGGCTGAGGGGTTTGGGAACAGGCCCCGATCAGAAGGGAAGAGCAGAGGAGGGTGGTGAACAGACCTTTTTGCATACGTACTCCAGACCACACACAAGGGATCAAGATCGCCTTCTACGAAGGCGATAGAGAGAGCGAGCTGTACACACGGGGCACCGC
The DNA here is from genome assembly GCF_020166395.1 of Deinococcus betulae. Lineage (NCBI taxonomy): Bacteria > Thermotogati > Deinococcota > Deinococci > Deinococcales > Deinococcaceae > Deinococcus > Deinococcus betulae. The sequence continues at coordinate 6,908 of NZ_JAIQXU010000054.1, forward strand.
GCGTACAGCTCACGTCAAGCTGGGATCGTTGTCCAACTTGGGCACACCGTCACCGTCACCTGTGCCCTCGCCGCTGGATTAGCGGGTGTAGAGGAGACGGTTCGGGCTGCCCGCGCCCGCGTTCGTGACCTTGTTGGGGGTCGAGCTGCTGATGATCGCACTCGTCACACTGCTCGTGCCGCTCGCGCCTGCCGCCAGTTCCAGGACGGCGGCACCGGCGACGTGAGGGCTGGCCATACTCGTTCCACTGATGGTGTTCGTCGCCGTGTTGCTCGTGTTCCAGGTACTCGTGATGTCACTGCCGGGGGCAAAAATATCCACGCAAGAGCCGTAGTTCGAGAAGCTGCTGCGGGCGTCCGTCCTGGTCGTGCTGCCGACCGTGATGGCGTTGGCAGCGCTGGCAGGCGAGACATTGCAGGCATTCTGGTTCTCATTGCCGGCGGCCACCACCATCACCAGGTTGCGGCTGGCGGCGCTGTTCACAGCGTCGTTCACGGCCTGACTGTAGCCGCCTCCCAGGCTCATGTTGGCCACGGCTTTGCTGCTGCCCTTGTTGCCCACAGCCCAGTTCACGCCCGCAATTACGCCTGAATTGCTGCCGGAGCCATTACAGGCCAGCACTTTGACCGCCACCAGCGTCACGCCTTTGGCCAGGCCGTACGTGCTGCTGCCGACCGTGCCCGCCACGTGCGTGCCGTGCCCATTACAGTCGCTGTTGTTGCCGTCGCCTGAGGTGTTGGTGCCCCAAATGGCCCGCCCACCAAAATTCGTGTGGCTCGTCCGGATCCCCGTGTCGATGATGTACGCCCGGATCCCGCTGCCGGTGTAGTCGTAGACGTAGCTGCCGTTCAGGGGCAGGTTGCGCTGATCCACGCGGTCCAGGCCCCAGGTGGCGCCGGTCTGGGTGGCGGTGGCGTACATCAGGCCGTCTTGCTCGATGTATTTGACGCGGGGGTCGGCCTGCAGGGTGGCCAGGTTCTGGGCGCTGAGTTTAGCGGCAAAGCCCTGAATCGTCTGGGTGTAGAGGTGCTGAACGGTGACGCCCTGTGGGTCAAGGCCCAGGCTGCTGATCAGGCCGCCAGCGTCCTGAACAGTGAGATTGGCGGCGTCATCTTTGAGGACCACGATGTACTGGCCAGGAATAGCGTCGGGGTTACTGGTGCCCAGCAGGGGCGCGCTTGTTGAGGGCGTCGCGGCCACCGAGTCCACTTGAGGAGGGGTCGTCTGTTGACCACCACAGGCGGCGAGCAGCAGGGTCAGTCCAAGGGCGCCAAGAGCAAAACGTCGATTCATAGAGACCTCCAAAAAGGGTGTGTTGGGAAGATTGGAATCCTGAGGGCCGGAGCAAACGTTGACGGGTGCGGCCGGGCCGCAGAAGGAAGAAAGGGTCAATGCTAAGAGTGAGGGAATGAGATTCACTGGTGACCGCCATCATCCAGCGGTCTCTCGACTGAACGGAGGACGAATGGTGCGCGTCAGTTGCTCGCGTCTGCCACTTGTGCAGTGCCGCCTTGAGGCTGGACGCCGGTGTTGGCGGTAATCCAGGATTGATACTCACTGACGCGGGCGAACGCGGTGGCTCTGCTGCACAGGTTGGCTTGGCCCCAGCTCACGACGCCGAAGACGAAGTATTTGCCGTTGCGGCTGCTGGCGAATGGCCCGCCGCTGTCGCCGTGACAGCCGGTCTGGCCCTGGCTGTTCTTATTGCCACAGATCATGCCATTCGGGATGCTTTGCCCCAGTTGACTCGCGCAGCTGCTGTTGCTGATCACCGGTAGATTGGCTTCCCGCAGGGTGGACGACGTGCTGCCCCGGTTCCCACCGACCGTCATGCCCCAGCCGCTAATGGTCTGGACCGTTCCCACGGCCGCGGCGGTGGCGGCGAACGCTGGCGTCGGCAGGGCAGCGGTATTGACCGTGTTGGTCAAGCTGAACGGCGAGGAGACGCGCAGCACGGCCACATCATAGCCGCGAGTCACATCGGTGTAATTGGGGTGGATGCGGCCACTGGCGACGTTGCGCAGCTGGCCTCCCGAGGTAGCGTACAGGCTGCCGGCCCGCACACTGATGCTGGTGGCTGAAGTGCCGACAACACAGTGTGCCGCAGTCAGGACCCATTGGTCACTGATCAGCGTGCCGCCGCAGAACTGGCGGCCGCCCGACAGCAGGGCCACCTGATAGGGCCGGGCGCCTGCGGCGCTGGGCGTGCCGCCGATGACCTGTGGGTCCAGCGGTATGGCATCGGCGGCCGCCTGCTGATCAGGCGCCGGGGCACTGGTGGGTGAAACGGTGCCGCAGGCACCGAGCAACAAGACGACGGACAGAGCACCGAACACAAAACGTGAACGCATCATGACCTCCCTGAGGGACGTGGAAGTTTGTGGTCTGTTGGAACGAGATTGATTCAACACAATTTCGTCAGGAGGAGATAGGCCGCTAGACAAATTTCGTCTGTTTATACTGGACAAACAGATGTTGGAGGGGCTTGACAGATCAGAAAAGCCGCGTCTCAAAGGGCAAAAAGGGACACTCTTTTCACTGAGATCAAACAAACGCTCGTTTGTTTTGCGTCCTCGCTCAGCAGACGGGGGGGCCAGCAGGGGAGCGGACAACGTGCGAATTCCAGCCACAATGACGTATGACCGTTCAATATCTGAAGATCTGCATTGGGGTCCGCCCATGAGTGCCGAACTTCAGACGGTCATTCAGCGTTACCAGTTATTGGCGCGCCTCACGATCTTGCTGGCCCAGAGTTCAACCCGGCGGGAGCTGCTGGAAACTGTTCACTGGCATGTGGCGCAACTGTTCGTGGCGCCTGTGACGCTCCTGGCCTGCGTCTCGGCGACGGGCGACTGGGACTGCCTTACCATGGAAGGGAACCGCCTGCATTACAAGTCGTTTGGTCGTGAGGCCGACGGGCTGTTAGAGCGCGTGGTGGACGGCACATTGCGGTTGACGGCTGACGTGCAGCAGTATGCCCGAGAGGAGCAGTTCGCCTTGCGCCGTGTGGATGAGGAAAACCAGTTGCCACTAGCCGTCGCATGGATGGGGGTGCCGCTGGAGGTCCATGGCAAATTGCTGGGCGTTCTTTCGATCCAAAGCTATGCGCTGAACACGTTCAATGATCAGGATCTGGAATTTCTGGACCTGTTCAGCCGCCATTTTAGTCTCGCTTTGGAGAATGCGGCGCTGCGGGAGCGCCTGGAGCGGGATGCACGAACGGATGAACTCACCGGGCTGGGCAATCGCCGGAGCTTCACATATGCGGCGCAGCGGTGGTCTCAAGGTGCCCTTCCATGGACGCTGGCGATGATTGATCTTCAGGGGTTCAAGCGCGTCAATGATGAGGAAGGTCACGCCCGAGGCGACCAGTTGCTGCGGCAGGTGGGGCAACTGCTCAGGGCCGCGGTGGACTTTGAGGGGGAAGCTTTTCGGTTGGGCGGAGACGAGTTTGCCTTGCTGCTTCCTGGAAGTGGTCAAGAGAATCTGGCGCGTCTTCAGCAGTTGCGCTCAGCGGTAGAAGGCCTGATGCAGACGGTGTTGGTCCGCTTGAATGTTGGCTTAGCGGAATCATGGGAACAGCCAGTATTGACCGACCTTATGCATCTAGCGGACCAGCGGATGTACCGCGCGAAAGAGGCACAACGGTTTCTGTCTTGACGTTGTTGATGTCACATGTGACTCATTTGCTTTGCACTGCCTTCAAACCCAGCGTGCGCAGGCTCTTCTTGACCGCTAGTAAGGGCATGTCGGGGCAGCCACAACGAGACGTCTGGTCGCAGCTTCCCTGACGGATCCCCAAAAACGGCAGAATCACTCGTCATTGGGCTGAATGCGATTCGTTGGACAGATATCGCGACAAGATCAGCAGCTCAGAGGCCGTCAGCCTCAACTCGATGATTCATGGACTCAAACGCCATGACTGCCTTCATTCTTCAACTTCATCGTCTTCTCGGACGCGGGTCAGAATGACCACGAGCGCTATACCCCCCACACACAAGAGCGTCAGCAACCCATACCCTGCGGGATACACAATGCCCACGTAACTCAACGCCGCTACGTCCGCTGGTGCCGTCCGGATCTCCTCACGCCACGCCAGGAATGACAGCACG
>NZ_JAIQXU010000055.1 GCF_020166395.1 Deinococcus betulae
GGGCGTGCGGGTGGGCGAGTCGGCCAAGCGCGACCAGCGCATTGCCCTGAGCTGCGGGAAAGACGGGGCGGAGTGTGGGCAAGGCTGGTACCAGCACCAAGATGAAAAGGGCGTGGACAAGTTGGCGCCCTTGCTGCACTGGCGAGTGTGCAACGTCTGGGACTGGCTGACGGGTCAGGACCACGGGATGCAACACGGCTACCCGACGCAGCTGCTGGCGGAGGCCTACGGCGGGGACGAGGCGGCGGAGATCAACGCGCGCACCGGGTGCATGGCCTGCCCGCTGGCCAGTCGGGACGTGGCGCTCGAAGCGATTGTGGAGCTGCCGCAGTGGGCGCACTTCCGGCCCGTGCTGCGCCTGCGGGCGTTGTGGGAGGAACTGCGGGTGCCGCAGTACCGCCTGCGCAAGCCGGACGGCCGGATGGGGCCGCTGACCTTTGAGGCTCGGTTATACGGCCTGGGGGTGGTGCTGGGGATTCAAAACGAGGTGAACGCCGTGGCTCTAGCCCAGGGGCTGCACCCGCTGGATCTGCTGAATGCGGAGGAAGAGGCGCGCATCCGGGAACTGATCGAGCTGGGCACCTGGCCGAACGGCTGGGAGGGGGACGAGCGCACGGGGGACGACGTGTTCTTCACGCAGCCGGCGGCGGACGAGTGGCTGTTTGGCGGTGGGCTGTGATCCCACTCTCTCATCAACCGTCCAAAACGGCAGTTTCAGTCAAGCAATGGGTCGTTCGGAGTGACGCGAACACAGCCTCGCCGAGCGCGAGGCGTTTGCCCGTGCCCGCGCTCCCCATCACCCCAAGGTCGCCTGAGGTCCCATGAAGAAGACACCGAAAACGCCCAGCGCCCGCGAGACCCTCTTTTCCTACCTGCTGGGCGGCGACGACATCGCCGGCAAGAAGATCGTGGACCTGTTCGCCGGTGGCGGCGGCGTGTCGTGCGGCATCGAAATGGCCCTGGGCCGCAGCCCCGACGTGGCCATCAACCACGACCCCGAAGCCATCGCCATGCACCAGCACAACCACCCCCTCACCCGCCATTACCAGAGCGACGTGTTCGAGGTGGACCCCCACGAGGCCACGGGTGACGCCGAAGTCGCCCTCCTGTGGCTGTCGGCGGATTGCAAGCACCACAGCACCGCCAAAGGCGGCGCGCCCCTCGATCAGAACCTCCGCAGCCTGGCCTGGGTGGGTTGCAAGTGGGCGGGCAAGAAGAAGCCGGACGTCATCGTGCTGGAGAACGTCCCCGCCTTCCAGTCCTGGGGCCGCCTGATCGCCCGCCGCGCCCACCTCGGCCCGGACGGCAAGAAGCTCTCGCAAGTCCCCTGGCCGAACAAGCCCAAGCGGCGCGGGAAGGCCTGCCGCCGCTTCAAACGGGGCCAGCCCGCCCAGCGCCCCCCACGCGGCCCCATCGTGTACCAGCCGGACGGCCGCATGCAGCTGCACGCGGACAAGCGCTCCCGGTACGCCGGGAAGACCTTCCGGGCGTTCGTCAAGCACCTGCAGGGCCTAGGCTACGTCGTGGATTACCGCGAGTTGGTTGCGGCTGACTACGGGGTGCCCACAATCCGCAAGCGGTTCTTTCTGGTGGCCCGCCGCGACGGGAAGCCGATCTGCTGGCCCGAGCAGACCCACGCGGCCCCGAACGATCCCCGCGTGCTGTCTGGCCAGCTCCAACCCTGGCGCACGGCCGCCGAGATTATCGACTGGACCATTCCCACCATCAGCATCTTCCCTGGGCCTGGCGGGCGCCCCCGGCCGCTCAAGCCCAAGACGCTGCGGCGCATTGCGCTAGGCGTCGAGAAGTACACCCTCGGGCAGCGCGCCCCGTTTCTGGTGATGCTGGCCCACGGCGGCCACGATTCCCGGCAGCGAGGCGTAAACCAGCCCACCTGGACCGTGACGGGCGCCCACGATGGCACCAGCCTGGTGCAGCCCTACGTGGTGCCCCTGACGGCGGATAACCCCCCGATGCCCGCCGATGAGCCCTTGGCCACCGTGACAAGCGGGAACCGTCTGTACCTCGCGGCGCCGCACCTGACCAAGTTCCGTGAAGGCAGCGTCGGCACAGCGGCTACCGCACCGCTGGACACGGTGACGGCTGGGGGGCAGCCGGCCCGCCCAGGAACCGGCAACGTGCATGGGGTGGTCGCCGCGCACCTCGCGCACTACCACGGGGAGAAAGACACGCCAGCCACGCGGGGACAGGAGCTGGACGTACCCCTGGCCACGGTGCCGGCCAGTAACTGTCACAGCCTGGTCAGTGTCTCGCTGATGCGCAACAACGACGGCGGGCTGGACCCGAGATACGCCAGTTATGCGGCCGACGTGCCCGTGAAGACCGTCATGGCCAGCGGTGGCCCGCAGTCGCTCGTGAGTGCAGCGCTGGTGCAGTACAACGGCACAGCAGATGCCAAACCCTTAGACGAGCCCTTGCCGACCACCTGCACGGTGGACCGCTTTGGGCTGATGGCCGCGAGTGTGCTGCGGATTGACAACCAGGGCTGGTGTGAGCGGGCGGTGGTCCCAGCAGACGAGCCGCTGCGCACCGTGACCACCAAGAACGGGCACGCGCTGATGACCGCGCAGGTGCTGCGCCAGTACGGCAGCAGCGACGCCCGGCCGGTCACGGCGCCCGTAGGCAGCCTGACGGCGGGCGCCACCAAAGACGGCCTGATTACGACGCACCTGCTGCCGGCCTTCACGCCGGAGGTGGAGGGCATGGCCCAGCGGGTATACGCCTTCCTGATGGAGTACGCGCCGCAGGCCCTGGCGCACGTGCCCGCAGAGGACCGGGCCCGGCAGCTGGTGACGCTGGTGGTGAACGGGGAGCGGTTCGTGATCTGGGACATCGGCATGCGGATGCTGGTGCCTCGGGAGTTGTACCGCTCGCACGCCTTTCCTGAGGAGTACGTCATTGACTTCAGCGTGAAGGGGAGGCCGCTGGCGAATGACGCGCAGGTGCGGATGTGCGGCGACAGTGTGCCCCCCAAGCTCGTGGCCGCCGTGATTGGCGCTCAGTTTGGGCAGGCCATGCCCCAGGCCGCCGACTAAGCCCCTCATCCCTGGGGCTGGCCGGTGCGCTGGCCCCTGCTTTGTTCTGGAGGAACAGATGACCACGACACCACCGTCTGCCCGAGGCATCACGTTCGGCGATCACATGGTGCGCGCGCTACTCGCTGGCAAGAAGACCGTCACCCGCCGCCTACTGACGGTGCAGCCACCCACGCTGCCTGAGGACGGGTACGCCTACCCGCACTACTGGGGCGCCGTAGGGACCTACTCCGGTGTGGATGAGCCCCGCCACTTCTGGACGAACCGGCCACCAGAGGCCGACAACTTCGAGGACGAAGCGGCGGCCCAGGACGCCTTTGAGGATGAAACGCTGTTCTGGCCTGGCGAAGACCCGCACGTCATCTCGCCGGCTGATGAGGGCGTGTATGGACCTAGTGGCCTGGAATCACCCTTTGGCAGCGAGCGGAACTGCATCAAGCCTGCGGCGCGCCTCTACGTCCGCGAGGCCTGGCGCGTGGGCAGTTGGGACGAGGGCGTGATTGCGGTGGACTACCGGGCCGATGGGCACGCCCGCCGGGAGTGGCTGCCGCTGCCGGATGACCAGTGGCTGCGCCTGGCCCATCAGAGTGCAGATGACTGCGAGAAGGCGAGCCTGACGATGGATGCCAAAGGCCGGTACCACTGGCCCTTGGGTGAAGCGCCCACGCGCTGGCGCCTGCCGCGTTACATGCCCAGGGTGGCCAGCCGGCTGACGCTCGAAGTGACCGACGTGTGGCCCGAACGGCTGCACGCTGTGACCGAGGATGAGGCGATCAGCGAGGGCATGACCAGCCTGCCGGACGCGTGGCTGGCGAAGCACTGGCCCGAGTGGTGGGCGGAGCACGAACGGGTGCGGGCGCACAACGCGCGGCTGACCGCCGATGGGGCGCGGTTTGGCTTCACGCGCATGCCGCTGGGCCCGTCTCCTCTGGCGCGCTTTAAGGCACTCTGGGGTGAGCTGCACACGGCGCCGGGCACCGACTGGGCCAGTAACCCCTGGGTGTGGCGCGTGGGCGTCCGGGTGGTGGCCCCATGAGCCGCCGCAGTCAGGTCCTGCCCAGCTTGCGGGTGTTGGAGCGAGGCACGCTGGCCGATCTGCTGACCCGAGACCGGCGCCTCTGGCGGACCCGGATTCGCGAGCGCACCCGCGTGAACATCAGCGACCAGGCCTACGGGGCGGCGCGCAATGCCCTGGCCAGTCGGCTCAAGGGCTTACGAGAGACGCATCACCGAATCATGGGTCAGCACTGGAAGGCAGGGCGGCTCTCAGCCTTCTGGCAGGCCTACCGACAGGGCGTCCACGCCATGTGCATGGTCGCAGGCCTGCACCTGGCCAGTCGGCGCCGCGCTGGCAAGGGTGGGGCACGATGACCGCCCCGATCCGTGGCCTGACCCTGACCCACCCGTGGGCCTATTGCGTGGCGAAGTGCGCCAAAGACGTCGAGAATCGCCGCTGGCCCCCAGAGCGCCAGGGCGGGCGCGTGGGCATGTTCCTGGCGATTCATGGGGGCGTGGTGCCGGGGAAGGGGAGCGGCAAGCGGGAAGAAGCCCGGCTGGACCTGGCCGGAGCACTGGAGATCATGGAACGGCTGGGACAACCCGTGCCCTTCACGGCCGAGCAGCGGCTGGCGCTGAGCATGGGACTGCATGTAGAGGGAGAAGAGCGGTACTTCGTGCCAGGCATTGTGGCGGTCGCGCAGCTGGCGGCCGTGACGCAGGCCAGCACGAGTGCGTGGGCGGCACGGAGGCAATACCACTGGCTGCTGGCGGACGTGCTGACGCTGCCCGAGCCGATTCCGCATAAGGGGGCGCAGGGGCTGTGGTCGCTGGAACCGGAGAAGCTGACGAAGGTGCGGGCGGCGTGGAAGGCGAGGAAATGTCAGTTGTAGTATTTGTGCATAAGACTTGAGCAAGCCCACACTTTACAGCTGTTCAAATTGATTACGTCGTTGGCTGAATCAAACGATATGTGTAATATCTTAAGAGAGATCAGAGAGCGCAAATCTAAATTCCGAGGTGTTCAATATATGAATAGTACTTATACGGTAGAATTGCCAGTTTTGGTCGCAATCATCGGTTTTACAGGAGTAATAATTGCGGCTTTGTTAAATATTTTAAACAAATATTTGGAGCTATCTATTATAAGAAAGAAAGAAATATTGAACGAGAAACTCAAAGAGATCTCAAATATCCGCTCGCTTTTAGCAGATGCATTTAAAAATTCGAGTCAGCTGGGAATTTCCCTAAGAATGGCCAAAATAGATGAGTATATTAATGAAAATATTGAAAGAGTCAAAAAAATGCCAGTCCTAATGTCACAAGAAGACCTATCAGCGGCTAACGTAATAATGAAAGAATTTTTCGAAGGTTTAAATAAGTTTGCAGAGACGAAAAGCCCTATGCGAATGGAAAACACTGTGAAGGGACTAGACATTATGCTTGCGGCAACCCCATGGATTATATCCCATAACCGAATTACCGCAGAGCTAATTAAAATACTTGCCACTGTAGATAGTAATGAAGTCAAAATATCCAGAACAATCAAATATAAAATAGACGAAATAAAGCGCAATGTATATAGTATACCTTATGAGTTAAGTGAACAGGATAAGCACCAACGTATAGTAGAGCATATTAGTAGTATTTTTAATATCCAAGATCAGTTTGATCTTGAGCCAGTAGAGTTTAGCAAGATCCAGGGCATACTAAATCAAGAAGTGAGCAGACCTAGATGGTATCTGGCTTTCTTAGAGCAGAGACATCTTAAGTTGATTAAGCGTCAGAACAACGCGAGAGAGTAAACATGGCTCTGTATGAAGCATTTTTCCACTGCTCACATCGCGTCTACGGCGGCGGGCAAGGAGGCCGGGCAGCTGCTGACATGGACCAGGGAGACCGAGATCTAGCAGGCTGAGAAGTGACCGCTCCGGCACACCGTGGAAGCCGACGCGCTAAGGCGCAAAACTGGATAACTTTCGTTTCGAAAGACGTGTAAGGCCAGTAGTTACACGTCTTTCGTTGTTGAAAGCCCTCACCGATCCTTGCCGAATCCCCTCAGCAGGACTTCACATACCATTCCTGCTATCCCCAAAATAAAAATGTCCTTCGCAATATGCTCCAAGAGCGTAAATACGTGTTCGGCTTCAAGTAAGCCGAATACACGTAAAAAGGCAATGATGAGCAGTAAGGCCATTGATGCCTGTTCACTAGTTTTCATGACTCAAGTCTGAACGAACAAAATTACAAAGAACTATCGGAGAAAGGGGTTGATCTCTGCAAATTTTTTTGTTCTATACTTTTTAGCTCTTGAATTTTCTTGGTTCTAAAAGTAACTAGCATTTCATTAACAACACCCCCGCCACGCCGAAGCGCGAGCGGGGGCTCATGGTGCGGGGCCAGGTGTCGGATGACGTGAAGTCCACCTGGCCCCGCACCCACAGCGGACCGAGCCGCTGTCACAAGACACACATCCGCCCGCAGCGACGCGCTTCGGCTATGAAGAGACGCTGGGGCGGACCTGCTTAGAGTACTGCTGCTTCTACTTCCGCAGCCAGGCCTGCAGGTCATTCCAGCCGCCCGTGCCGTATCCATCTGGCACGTCGCCATGCAGCTGGCGCCACTGCCAAGTGCCGCCCTCGCGCGTCATGGTCGCCATCGGGCCCGAGCCGCGCGGCGCGTGGTACAGGGTGCGCTCCTGCGAGGTCTGTGGGTCACTGGGCAAGGGACGGCCAGGTTGAAAGGTCATGGCGGCAGCGTAGCGCGCAGCGGCACTAAAAAAGCCTCCGCCTTACCTGGAGGCAGGCGGGGGCCAGTTATGGAAGGTACTGGAAATGCTCTTAACGCCGCCGGGTAGGCACAATAGCCAAAATCACCCGGACCGCCATACCTAACATCCAGAATAAACCGACCAAGCCAACCCACAGGTTGAGGCCCGACTGCGTATATACCAAGAGTGCGAACACAGAAGTGACTATGGAAAATACACACCATACGTACGAAATGCCACCTGTAGCTTGACGCGCACGCCAAGCCATATTGAGCAGTGCCAACGCGGTGGCAATCAATACAAGACATAAAAGCAGAAGACTGCCGTCTCTAAAATAAGGCTGAAATGCCTCAATGAAGGGATTTTCCATAGCTTATCGTAAATGATTCTTCCCGAAAGTAAAGTGTACCCGCAAAAGGTTGCACTGATATCGACATTGACAATCAAAAACGGCGTAAGTCGTCCGATGGTCTAAATTTCAGGGATACGCAATCACGATGACGCAGCCGTTGCTGCCGTTCCCACCGGCGCCACCATTGCCAACGCTATCCACCGAGGCGCCGCCGCCACCACCCCCGCCACCCGGCCAGCCGCCATTGCCACCACTGCCCGCGTTTCCCGCACTGTTGCTCATCCCTCCGCCACCGCCTGGTGCGCCAAAAGGCAGGCCGGACGTGACGTTCGCACCGTTGCCCCCATTGGTGCCCTGCGTGCCAGAGATGCTGCCACCACCGGTGCCGAATTGCCCGTGGCCCCTGGGATAACTCCCACCCAGGGCGGCGGGCAGTGTGCCGTTGGCCGTCGTGAAGCCGCCCCCTGCACCTCCACCAGACGCTGCGACCTGCACCGCCACAGGGGTAGAAGGGCTCGCGGTACTCGTGGCTCCGGCACCCGTCCCGCCAGGCCACTGCGCGGCAGAACCGGGCCCAGAGGCGCCGCTGCTGGTGCTGCCTCCCCCACCCCCGCCGCCCTGGGCCGCCACTACCAGGGTCCCGAACGAACTGGCGACGCTGCCTGAGCTGCCACTGTTACCCGCAGTGCTGTTGACGGTGACGGCCGCTGCTCCTGCCCCGCCAGCGCCTACCGTGACTGTGACGCTCGCGGGGACGATGCTGGCTGGGAAGGTGGCGATACTCACGCCACCACCCGTACCGCCCGCACCGCCAGCGCGGCCGGTGCCTGCAGCGGCTTTTCGGCCAGCGCCACCGCCCCCACCTGGCCCGATGCACACGACCTCAATCACCGTGGCCCAGCTGGGTTTGGTCCAGGTGAAGCTGCCGCTGGTGGTCGTGTCGCCATAGATCCAGATCTGCGACGTCTGGCTGCTGCCGGTGCCAGCTGGCCCGGTTGGGCCTTGCGGGCCTGTATCGCCCGGTGCCCCAGTCGCACCTGTCGGTCCTACGCCCCCCGTAGCACCTGCTGGACCCTGGGCACCGGTTGCCCCAGTCGCGCCAGTGGCGCCAGCAGTCCCCGCCGCACCATCACTCCCGGCTGGGCCGGTGGCGCCTGTAGCCCCGGTTGCTCCTGTCGGCCCGGTTGAACCCTGAGCCCCTGCCGAGCCAACTGTGCCGGGATTGCCCTGCGGCCCTGTCGCCCCGGTGGGTCCAGTTGGTCCCGCTGGTCCAGTCGCTCCTGCACTGCCCGCCGCGCCAGGTGCGCCGTCCGCGCCCGTCGCCCCAGTCGGGCCGCCAGGGCCAGTACTTCCCGCTGGTCCTGCGGGTCCCTGGCTGCCGGTGGCACCTGGGGTGCCCTGGGGACCCGTGGCCCCTGCAGGTCCTGGATTGCCCTGAGCGCCGATCGCTCCAGGCGGCCCCACGCTGCCGCCTGCGCCGTCCGCTCCCGTGGGGCCAGTGGCGCCGGGTGCGCCCTGAGGGCCTGTGGGACCAGCAGCGCCAGGAGAACCTTGTGTTCCAGTCGGGCCTACGGGGCCAGTGCCACCTGCGGTCCCTGGGGTGCCCTGTGGACCTGTGGCACCGGCTGGCCCAGCGACACCTGCGGGCCCTTGGGCGCCAGTGGCACCTGCTGGTCCTGTGTTGCCGACTGCCCCCTGCGTCCCTGGAGACCCAGTGGCACCCGTTGCCCCAGTCGGCCCCTGGGGTCCGGTGGGACCCGTCGAGCCAGCGCCGCCGCCCAAGTCCACGTCCACCGTGACCTCGGGGCCGGGGTTCACTGAGATGCCGATGACCAGCACTGGCCCCGGCTGCACCGTCACGTTCACGACGATGGGGTCGCTCATGCCCCGCTCCGGGTGTAGCCGGCCTGCCAGACCAGCACGAGGTCAAAGGCCGCCAAGTGCGCCTGATCGGGCCCAATCAAGATGACCGTGCTGTCCAGTTCGAACTCAATGGCCTTGGGCGTCCAGGACTTGCTCTGCGCGCCCGGAATCTTGAGCGTCACGCTTTGGCCAGTGACGACCGCACCCTGCCCCATGTCGTAGAGCACTTCACTCTGCAACCGTGTGCGCAACTGCGCCTGCACGGTGGTTCCGCTCGGCAGCGTGACCCCAGAGACGTTGAAGGTCACGGTCGCGTCCTGCCCCTGCTTGAAGCCCGAAGCGCGTGGCGTTGGCGTGGTCATGGATGGCCCCGGTCCAGGGGGGCGTCGTCCAGACCGGGCACGGCGGGCCACTCCCCTGTCTGCCGCAGCACGTCTTCAATGGTGGCGGGCACGAGGTCATCGGGCAGGGCCACCTGACTCCCGATCATGGGCGGCAGGCTCTCCAGTTGCGCCTCCAGGCGCTTGCCCGTGGCCTTGATCTCCGCCTCGACGCGGGCCTTGGCCCCGTTCAGCTGCACCCCTGTGATGAAGTCCTTGCCGCCGCTCGCCACCAGGCCGGCAAAGAGGCCCAGCAGTCCACCACTCAGCCAGCCGGGCAGCAGCGGCAGCACGTCCCGGCCTGCCTCTTCCAGACCAGTGATGCCCAGCAGCACGCCCAGTCCCAGGCAGATGCCCTTGACCACATTGCCCTTGAGGCCCAGTTGCACCTTCAAGAACTGCGTGATCGTCGCCAGGATGCCGACGAACGTCACGAACGTGCCACCCAGCCCGGTCAAGTCGAATGCTTCCACCTCAGACCTCCTTCCCGTCGGGAATGGCGATGATCTTCAACCCGTCCCCGCTCGTGCGCACCATGACGCGCGCCCGCCCGTATCCCGGCAGTGGCGTTCCATCGGGCAGCAGCAGCGGCGCGATGTTCTCCTGTGGCGCTGCTTTGGGCGGGACAGGGGTGCCCCGCGCCTCCCAGGCCGCCGCCTGCCGGGTCAGGGTGGCCACGCGGTTCTCCCAGCCGCGCCCATAGCGGGCGTAGGTACTGAGACTGCGCAGGAACGCCAGGCGCAGGTTCAGGAACTGGCGCCAGTCTCGTGTGCGGGCCAGGAACTCGCGGGCCCGGCCCACGCCACTGTTCACGGCGGTGTCGAACGCCACGAGGGCGAGCGCCGGCGGCAGCTGCTCGGCGCCAATGGCAAACCAGTACCGGGTCTGATAAATGCGCCGGGCGTCGTCCAGCGTGAGGTTCCTGATGTCGAGTGTCGGGTTGGCGTGGGCGGCGATGCCCCATTTCGTGCCGCGCAGCTCACCCTGGCCAATCACGCCGCTGGTCCAGTTGCCCCGGTCGTGCGGGTCGGCCGTGTACCCGCCCTCGTGGCCGATGATGATGCGGAACGCCTCGTTAAAGTCCGTCATGGTCCCTCCGTGGGGTCAGGTGGCCAGAGTGTGCGGTCGTAGCCCAGCTTTTCGGCTTCAATCCGTGCCTGCAGCGTGCGGTAGCGCCAGGCGTCAATCAGTTCGGCCTGCTTGGCCATTCGCGTTTCGTTGCGGTCCTGCTGGTCTTCAAGGACTTTGTTGCGCTGCGCCAGGCCGTCCCGGGTGTCTTTTTCCTGCCCGGTGGCCCCACTCAGCAGGCCCTTGAGGAACACGCCCAGCGCCGCCAGCAGCCCCCCGCCCCCCAGCAGGGTGGCCGCCGTGGTCGCCGCA
>NZ_JAIQXU010000056.1 GCF_020166395.1 Deinococcus betulae
ATCAAACTGTCAACCCTTCTCACTTGATCCTTCGTTCTGATGATCTGGTCAAGCGAGAATTCTCGCTCTGGAACAATAAAAACGGCCTCCTTACAGAGACCGTTTGGTATCAGAGAAATTTATTCAGCGCTGAAGGAGGATGGTTTCCTGAATTTTTAGCCCCTGGGCCAGGGCGTCGCGGGCATGCTGCCGGGCTGCGGTCAGGTCGTGGTCACGGTAGTTGCCGCATTCCAGCTCGCTCACCCCTGGAATAGGGCGGTCATGGTTGGCCGTGTCTTGTAGAGCGGCCTGAAAAGCACCCAGCACGCCCTGCTCATCCGGTTCGCCAATGACGGCCATATAGAGGCCCGTGCGGCAGCCCATAGGTGAAACGTCCACGACGTCCTTTACGTGATCACGTAGGTAGCCGGCCATCAGGTGTTCCAGAGTGTGCAGCGCCGCCGGCTCGATGGCTGCCTGGTTGGGCTGAAGCAACCGCAGGTCGTATTTGCTTATGGAGTCGCCGCGCGGCGTGGTCTTAACGCCGGCCAGACGCACGTACGGCGCCTTGACCTTGGTGTGGTCGAGATCAAAGGATTCAACGTTTGCCATGCCTCTATTGTGCCCCGCCTGCTTCTGCGACAAGGCGACCTGTCCACCAGAGAAGCCGCAGCCGCAGGACGCTCTCTATACTGCCCGGCGTGCCCACGCTCATTGACCACGCCCGCCGCACGCCCCTGTGGCTGCCTACCGTGATAGCTGCGCTTCTGGTCGCCGCCGACCAGGCGCTGAAGGTCTGGGCACTGAACACCCTGAAGATTGACGCAGGTCCAGTCCCCTTTCTGCCAGGCCTGCTGGAATGGCAATTGACCTTTAACACGGGCGCCGCCTGGAGCCTGTTCAGTGGCAGTGCCGTGCCGCTGGCGCTGGGCCGTCTGGCCGTGGGGCTGGGGCTGCTGGTCTACCTGGGAGTGCGACCTCAACCGCGTGCCATGAGCATCATCCTGAGTCTGATTGCTGCCGGCGCCATCGGCAATGCCATTGATGGCCTGCGCCTGGGCAAAGTGACGGACATGCTGTATTCGCCGCTGCTGAGCAGTGTGACCCAGGCGCTGAAGGCCGGTCACTTTCCCATCTTCAACATTGCGGACTGCTGCGTTGTGCTGGGCACCATCGCCCTGATTGTCCTGAGCCTGGTCAACGAGCGCCGGCCCAAGGTCGCAAGCTAGAAGCCGCAGGCCAGAGGCGCGGTGACAGCCAGCGTCAAAAATCGCGTCCCCACCCAATTCAGGGCAGGGACGCGACAGGAAGAAAACGTGTTTAGGCTACAGCCTTGCGGCACTTGCTGCACACGCGCAGGCGCAGGCTCACACCGCTGCGGGTAACTGTCAGAGGCTGAAGGTTGGGCTTCTGCACTCGTTTGGTGATGCCAGTAACCTTACGGCCGACGCCGCCTTTCGCGCGGGCCTTACCACGGCGAACAACCGAGTTCACCACAATCGGCCCCTTCCCGCACACTTCGCACACTTTCGCCATGATGACTCTCCTTCTTCAGTCTGATTGATTCCTTTGTGGGTCAGGGGCGCCTTCCATTCTGGAAACCGCGCCACGCCGACCTGAATCAGACAAGCCGTCCGACTGTAGCACACTGGGAACACAGACGCAAAAGGCGGGGCACAGCAGGCCACAAAAAATGGACGGTGCACGCGGCACCGTCCAGTAGAGGAAAAAGCAAGTTAACGCAGAATTCGCAGAGCCTTGAGCAGAGCAATCAGCACCACACTGCCCACTACGCCCCAGACAATGCTCCAGAAGCTGAAGCCGTCGCCCGCCGCACCGGCGCCGCCGATATTGAGCCAGTTGCCGAAGACGGCCTGGGCAAGCAGGCTGCCCACGATACCAATCAAGATGTTAGCAATCGCACCCTGCTGAGCATTCGTCTTCATGATGATGCTGGCCAACCAACCACAGAGCGCACCCACCAAAATCGTAACAATCCAACTCATGTGTTTTACCTCCGTTGTCTTGGTTTATTGCTTGAATTGAAATCAACGAGCTGTTCGTTGTGAAAGCAGCATGCGGCTCGTCAAAAAGCCCAATTGTGCAGACTCGTACTTTCTCAAGAGGGGTTGAAGATGGGATGGATGTCCCCCCAAGTTGACTTAAGGAACGGACACGTGGGTACCCCGGAAAACGCTCATATCTGACGCGAAGACAAAGGTCCAGGCAGAACGTGCGGCGGCATTTGTCTTACTCCGGCGGCGATGGGTATAGGCCTGGGTCGCTAGCATGGCCGCAGCACGCCGCGCCCCGCGCGGGACGGAGGCCCTACCCCTATGCCTGGACTACTTGAACGCTACCGCCCCTACCTCCCTGTGACGGACCAGACGCCCCTGCTGAGCCTGAGTGAGGGCGCCACACCTCTAATTTCTGCGCCGGCCCTGAGCCGCCACCTGGGCGTTGACCTTTATCTGAAATACGAGGGCCTGAATCCCACCGGCAGTTTTAAAGACCGGGGCATGGTCGTGGCCGTGGCCAAGGCGGCCGAGGCCGGGGCCGACACTGTGATCTGTGCCAGCACCGGCAACACCAGCGCCGCCGCCGCCGCCTACGCCAGCCGCGCGGGCCTCCAGTGCATCGTCCTGATTCCCGACGGGAACATTGCGCTGGGCAAGCTGGCCCAGGCGGTGGCCTACGGCGCGCGCATTGTGGCGGTGCGCGGCAACTTTGATGTGGCGCTGCAACTGGTGCGCGACATCAGCGAGTCGCGCCCGATTGCGCTGGTGAACTCGGTAAACCCACACCGCCTGCAAGGCCAGAAAACAGCGGCTTTTGAAGTGGTTGACGAGTTGGGGGCCGCTCCCGACATCCTGGCGCTGCCAGTGGGCAACGCGGGCAACATCAGCGCCTACTGGATGGGGTTCCGGGAATACCGCAGCGCCGGCAAGATGGACGGGCTCCCGCGCATGTGGGGCTTTCAGGCCAGCGGAGCGGCACCTCTGGCTCGCGGCGTGGACCGGGTCGAGAACCCCGAAACATTGGCCACAGCCATTCGTATCGGCGCGCCGGCTAGCGCCCACCTGGCCAGGGCGGCGGTGCAGGAATCAGGGGGCCTCTTTGACCACGTAAGCGACGACGACATCATGGCGGCCTACCACCTGATTGCGCGTGAAGGTGTGTTTTGCGAGCCCGCCAGCGCCGCGCCCGTGGCGGGCCTGCTGAAACTCCATGCCCAGGGCAAACTCTCGCCCGGCCAGCGCGTGGTGGCGGTGCTGACCGGCAATGGCCTGAAAGACCCCGGCAGCGCCATGCGCGCTGTGCAGGCGCCGCCCGCCGTGGACGCCAGCATGGACGCGGTGCTGGCGAGCCTGTCGTGAGGCTGTCAGGGGGGGGCCTCAGCAGCGTAAAGCCAAGAGCCCTCCTTGCCTGGTCGCCCCTTTTCGCCTGGCCGCCCCGTGGCCGGAGCACCCCATGACCTTCACAGTTCGGGCGCCGGCCAGCAGCGCCAATCTGGGACCGGGTTTCGACAGCCTGGGCCTGAGCGTGCCGCTGTTCACGACCCTGCGCGTAACCCCACAGGCGACGACTGAGGTGGTGCCGCTGGGGCCAGATCTGGACGGCACGCCCGCGGACGAGAGCAACTACGTCTATCAGGCCATGCTGCTGGCCGCCCGGCGGGTGGGACGCCCCCTGCCCCCTGCCCGCATCGAGATTGAAACCGAGGTGCCGCTGGCACGTGGACTGGGCAGCAGCGCCGCCGCCCTGGTGGCGGGCATTGTGGCGGGCAATGAACTGCTGGGCCGGCCCCTGAACGACGAAACGGTGCTGGACGTGGCGGCGCGCGAGGAAGGGCACCCGGACAACGTGGCTCCGGCGCTGTTCGGCGGCATCGTGGTGGCCACTCTGGACAAACTGGGCACCCATTATGTGCGCCTGGCGCCGCCGGCCCACCTGGGCGTGACGGTGCTGGTCCCCGACTTTGAGCTGAGCACCAGTAAAGCCCGCGCCGTACTGCCCAAAGAGTACAGCCGCGCCGACGCCGTTCACGCGCTGTCGCACGCGGCGCTGCTGGCGGCGGCCCTGGCGCAGAGCCGGCTGGACCTGCTGCGCCACGCCATGCAGGACTACATTCACCAGACCTGGCGCGCGCCACTAGTGCCGGGCCTGAGCGACATTCTGGAAGGAGCGTGGCGGCACGGCGCGCTGGGCGCTGCCCTCAGTGGCGCTGGCCCCACCGTCCTGTGTTTTCACGACACGCGGGAGCCGACCGCTGGGTTACACACCTACCTTCACGGCGTCATGACCAAGAACGGCCTGACAGGCCGGGTGATGGACTTTCCGATTGACGAGGGCGGCACTGTCGTCGAGCGCGACGCTCACACCTGTTCTTGAGCAGGCGGCGCCAGGTCGGGAAACCAGGGCGACTGCCTACCTGTGGCCTCATAGTCAAAGCCAGACGCATTGAGTTCTTGACCCCGCAATCACTCCAGGCAAGCAGACCGAGTCTTTGCTATGAGAACAAATGCGACGGGATGCCGCCGTCGGCCAGCCCAGCGAACCGCAAACAGGCCCGCAGCCAAATGTGCGGGCCTGTTCACTGACGCCATCAGTTCAGGGTTTTGATGTAGGCGTGCAGGTCAGCCACCTGCTCGTCGCTGATCTGCGCCTCACTGAAGCGGGGCATCACGTTGCTCAGCTGACGGGTGGGAGTGCGGCCCTCGCGCAGCACAGTGACCAGCTGCGCCACAGTCCAGCTCTTGACCCCCTCGTCACTAAGCAGCGAGGGACCAACCGCACCGGCCCCGTTGGGGGCGTGGCAGCCGGAGCAGTTGCTGACATAGATGGTCTGACCGGCTTCGATGTTGCCCTCACTCTCGGCGCCCACCGCTGCCACTTCCTCGTCAGTCGGTTCCTGGGCCGAGGTTTCGTTGACGGTGTTGGTTTCCTCGGCGCGGTTCTCCTCAGTGGCGGCCCCCTCGGCGCCTTCCTCTGTGGCCTCGCCTCCGGTCTCCTCAGTGCTGGCGCCCTCTTCCTGGGTGTCTCCGCTGGTATTTTCGGCACCGGCCTCATCGCCACTGGCCGTTTCGCCCTCGCCCTGCATGCCTTCGGCGCCCTGCCCCACCTGAGCGCTTTCACTGGCCGGCAAGGTTGACCCTGGCATGACTTCGGCCGGCTTGCCCATGGTGCGGGGCGTGAGAATCAGCAGGGCCACCCCCAGGATGACCCCCAGCGTGACGCCCAGCGCCCAGGACAGGACACTGCCGGCAATTCGGTTGCGCGCTTCGTTCATGCGGCGAGCATACGCCGCGCGCCCAGACGCATCACCGGGGCCTGGGTGGGCTTTTCTTCATGCGTCCAGCTGGTGGGTGTTCGCCTGACCAACCTCTTGTTAGCCTCGCCAGAAGCCTTTTGAAAAGGAGGAGCGACTGACCTCTTTGAAAGGCGGCTGTTCTGAGCCTGCCAGGAGGGTCGTCTGCCCGCGCACACCGCGACCGTTGTTCTCCTGTTGTGCCATTCCGCTGTCTAAGTCGAGTGAGGCAGACCTTGACCGCTGAGGTCAGCCTCAGACCCTACAACAGCGGAGTGGGCGGGGTAGCCTGACCCTGCGCGCTGTCCTCTGGCCACCACTGCCAGCGGGCCAGGTCGCAGCGGCCCGACGAGTCAAACTCGATGCCCTCGGCGCGCAGCAGCCCTTCTTGCAGGTCGCCGAAGCCCAGCTTGTGCGTGCTAACCCGGCCCTGGGCGTTGATGACGCGCTGCCAGGGCAGTTCAGAGCCGCCCACCAGGCTGTTCAGCACGAAGCCTGCCTGCCGCGCCGCTCCGGGCTGACCAGCCAGCGTGGCCAGCTGCCCGTAGGTCACAACCCGGCCTGCTGGGATGCGGGCCACCAGAGCCAGCACGCGGTCACGAAAAGCGGGTTCGGGATCGGTCATGCCTTCCACTATGGCGCAGAGTCGTCACAGGACCCAGGGGCAGCAGGAACGAGAGTCAGAGCCTTCACGCCAGCAGAGTGCTGCGCTCAGGGCTGTTTCGCCACAGGAGCCACCGCTGGACCGCCCGCCGTCACACCGCTGACCAGCGCCTCGCGGATGCCCAGCGCGAGCCCCAGCGCCACCCGGTCCAGGTAATTGGCGTCGCGCAGGTTCAGGCCGTCCACCGGATGACTGGTGTAGCCGATTTCCACCAGGGCCGCCGGCACGCGGCTGTTGCGCAGCACCGACAGCGACTGACTGTTTTTCAGGCCCCGGCTAAACGCCCCTGTCACCGCCACCATCTGCCGCTGCAACAGCCCAGCCAGGGCGCTGCTCTGGGGATGGTTGGGGTTCCACCACGTTTCGATGCCGTAGCCGCGCAGGGCGGTGCTGGCGTCCATGGCATTGACATGAATTGAGACGAAGAGCTGGGTGCCGGGCGTGCCCTGGGCGGCGCGCAGTTGCAGGTCGGTGCTTTTGACAGGGTGCATTTCGCGGTCACTGTCGCGGGTCAGGACGACCTCCACGCCAGCGGCGCTGAGGAGGTCGCGCACGCGCAGGGCGACCGCCAGGGTCACCTCCTTTTCCACGATGGTGCCCACCGCGCCGGGGTCGCGCCCACCGTGCCCGGCGTCAATCACCACGCGCGGGCGCACATAGTTGGCGCTGAGGGCCAGGATGGCCGTCCCGCGTGTGGCCAGCACCGGCGGCACCGACGCCACCACCCGCTCGGCAGCAGGCAGCGGGGTGAGGTTGGCCAGAGCGGGCGAAAGGTCAACCACCAGACGGTAGGCCGCGCTGCCAGTGGCGGGCGGCAACAGTTGGGCCCGCCAGCCGCTGCGCACCCCCAGCGGTGTGGGGGTCAGCAGCGTGACCGTGCCGCCACCGCTGGCCGGGGCAAAGCGCCACTCGCGGACCTCGGGACTGACGCTGCGCGCGCTGCGGGCACCCAGCGTTACGCCGCCCAGTTCGATGGTCAGGCCAGTGCCGCCTGGCAGCAGACGGTAGGTGGTGCCGGGCGGCAGGTCCAGCACCACGCGCGTCTGCCCCGGGTTTTTGCCAATGCGCGGCGTGGTCAGGGCCGACGGCAGGGCTGTGCCCGGCACCCGGCCTTGTAACGGGGTGGGCAGACTGGCGGCCGGGCTCGGCAGGGCTGGCGCGGGCGGCAGCACCTTGGCAGAGGGGATGGTGTCGCCCGGCGGCACTGCGTCGGTGACTGGGGCACTCAAGGCAGACGGGGCCGACGGCGAATTCAGAACGGCCTGGGCGCCCGGCGTCACAGGTGCAGTGGTCAGAACGCGCCCCTGCAGGCCCGGCGCCGCGCCGCCGCTGACCGCAGCGCCCAGTTCCAGAATCAGCACCCTCGCCCCGGTGGCCAGGGTGGCCTCGGAAGCCTGCCACCCGGCGCTGAGCGACAGCGGAAACGGCGTGAACAGGGTGATCTGGCCGGCCCCCGCCCGTATCTCGGTGACACTGGCGCCCAGGCCGGCCGTCACCCCAGGCTGCACCCGCGCCCCCTGCACGTCCAGACGCAGTCCGGTGAAGGTGGGGGCCAGAGTGTAGTCCACTCCCTGCGGCAGATCAAAGACCACGCGGGTCGTGCTGCCCTGCACACTGAGCCGTGGTGGGCCAAACGTCAGGTCCTGTATCCCTGTAAGCGTCAGAGGGGCGGGGGCACTGGGCAGGGCCGTCTGGGCCAGCGCGCCGCCCATCAGCGCAGACAGCAGGCCAGATGAGAGCAGGATGGCAGCACGATTCATGGTGCTCCATACTCTACGGCGCCGCAGTGAGAACTCCCGGCGCAGTCTCATGCGTTCAGACAACTAAAAAGGCTGTCCTAGCCGCAGGCCACGCCGCCTCTCCTCATCGGAAGCCAGACCGCTCTGCCTCCAGTCTCATCCAAAAGGGGCTTGACGGCTGGCTTTTCTCTCTTTTTGCGCCAAACCCATCCCCCAACTTAAGGAGTAGGCGGCGTAAAAGGCTGGGCCGCAGCGCTGAAGAGGGCGTCCCAGGTGCCCTGGTCCACCCGGCCAGTGGCTGGCAGCCGGGCCGAGGTCTGAAACGCGCGCACGGTGGCTGCTGTGACCGGGCCGTACCAGCCGTCGCCCTGGCCAGTGCGCAGCGGGCGCATCAGGGCAATGAGGCGGTTTTGCACCGCCAGTACGTCGGTTTCGTTCATGCGCTGTGTCTGCACCTGAAGGGTGCGCCGGAAGGGCAGCGGCGCCACCGAGCGGGGCGGCACAGGGTCTACAGGCGCCGCCGTGGCCGGCGTGGTCGCCACCGGTTCCAATTTCACGGCGCCCGTAGCAGGCGTCTGGGCGGGCAGCGCACCTGGCGGCGTATCCAGATAGGCCAGGGTCTGCGCGCGGCCCTCCGGGTCAGGTTGCAAGCGCAGGTACACGTACCCGGAGGGCGTCTTGAGCCAGTTGTACACGCTGCGCTGCCCGTCCTTGCTGCGCCACACCCCGTACAGTTCGGTGCCCAGGGCTGCCGTCAGGGCCACGCGCGTCTGTTCAACGGTGTGGCCCACACCTACGCAGCGTTTGTCGGAGGTGCCAATCTGACTGAAACCCGCCGGGCAATTGCGCAGGACCCCGTCCAGGGCTTCGGTGATTCGCAGCGCCGCGCGTTCGAGCGGAGCGGGCGTCAGCGGGGCTGCCAGCGCGGGGGTGCCCAGCAGCGCCCACCACACCCAGGCGTGCCCCACCACCTGCCGGGCAGCGGTCAGGGGCCAGCGACTGGGGGGCATCCACACACTCATAGCAGCAGTGCTACCACGGCCAAGCTGACGCCAGCTGAGTGGGCGCCACGGCGACGTTCATCCAGCCTGGAGAGGCTAATCTGCTTTACTTTCTCAAGCCCTTTTAAGAAGAGTGTGGCAAGCTGGGGCCATGACTATTGCCTTCACTCCATCCGTGCCGGGCCACCTGCGGGTGGACATCTGGTCCGATATCGCCTGCCCGTGGTGCTACATCGGCAAACGGCGGCTGGAACAGGCCCTGAAGAAGTTCGACCACCGCGATCAGGTAGAGATCGTGTGGCACAGCTTCGAGCTGGACCCTGCTGCCCCACCGGCTTTGCCTGATGGCATGCGCGAGGTCCTCGCTGGCAAGTATGGCCGCAGCCCTGCCCAGGCCCAGGAGATGATGGATCAGGTGACCCGCGTCGCCGCCGCCGATGGCCTGGAGTACCACTTTGAGCGTGCCCGGCTGGGCAGCACCTTTCTGGCCCACCAGCTCGTTCACCACGCCGCCGCGCACGGTCAGCAAGGGCCTATGAAAGAGCGACTGCTGCGCGCTTACCTCTCTGAAGGGCACCTCATGAGCGATATAAACACCCTGACGGCCCTGGCGCAGGAGATAGGGCTGGACGGCCCCCAGGCCCGCGCCGCCCTGGAAGAAGGCCGCTACGCTGGGGCCGTGCGTCAGGACGAGGCCCATGCGCGTGCGCTGGGCATCAGCGGCGTGCCGTTCTTCGTGCTGGGGGGCCGCTACGGCGTCAGCGGCGCTCAGGAGGCCGGGGTGCTGCTGGGGGCGCTGAATCAGGCCTGGGCTGAAGTGCAGCCGGCGCCGCTGGTTCAACTGGGGCGACCGGACACTGAAGGCTGTGAGGACGGCGCCTGCGCGGTGCCGGGAGCGGGCCCCCTCTAGGCCGGACCCGGTTTGAGGTGAGCGGCTGGGGCAGGCCCGTCGCTGCTGCGGTGCTCGGGGTCCAGCGGCGGCAGGAGGCCCCCCGCCAGCACCGTCTGAAGGTCTTCCCCACTGAGGCTCTCGCGGGCCACCAGTTCATCGGTCAGGCGGTGAAGAAGGTGGACATGTTCCTGAAGCAGCGTCAGGGCCCGGCCGTACTGGGTGTTCAGCAGTCCGGCCACCGCCGCGTCAATCCGCTGGGCCGTGTGGTCGCTGTACTGGCTCTGCGCTGGACCGTAGCCCAGGTACCCTGCACTCTCCTGGGCCAATGCCAGCTGCCCCACATCACTCATGCCCCATTCCGTGACCATGCGCCAGGCGAGGGTGGTCGCCTGCTGAAAGTCGTTGGCCGCGCCGGTCGTGATCTGCCCGGTGGCCACCTGCTCGGCGGCGTGGCCGGCCAGTGCCACACACAGACGGTCGAGCAGCGCGGCGCGGGTGTGGTGCATGCGGTCTTCCGGGGTGTACAGCGCGCTGCCCAGACTGCGCCCGCGCGGCACGATGGTCAGCTTGTGGGCCTTGTCGGCGTGAGGCAAGAGTTGAGCAGCGAGGGCGTGGCCAACC
>NZ_JAIQXU010000057.1 GCF_020166395.1 Deinococcus betulae
CGCGGCGACCACGGCGGCCACCCTGCTAGGGGGCGGGGGCCTGCTGGCGGCGCTGGGCGTGTTCCTCAAGGGCCTGCTGAGTGGGGCCACCGGGCAGGAGAAAGATACCCGGGACGGCTTGGCGCAGCGGAACAAGCTGCTGGAAGATCAGGTCGATCAAGTCGAGGCCCTGGCCGCGCGGCGCACCGAGCACCGTGACCGCTGGCGCTATCTGGCGCTACAAGCCCGACTGGAAGCCGAAAAACTCGGCTATGACCGCACGCTCTGGCCCCCTGATCCCGTTGAGGGAGGTTCCCCATGATCACCGCTGCCCAACTCCGCCGCATCCGCCCCGAGACCAGCCCTGCCGACGCTGAGGTGGCCGCCCGCGCGCTCTCCACCGCAGCCGCTGAATTCGGCATCACCACCCGCCTGCGCCTGGCGGCCTGGCTGGCCAACATTGCGCACGAGTGCGGCTACCGCAACGTGCGCGAGAACATGAATTACAGCAACGCCGCCCGTCTGGCCGGCATCTTCCGCACGGCCTTCAAAGGCAGCGCCGCCGCCGCCCGGCCTTACGTGAACAACCCGGTGGCGCTGGCCAACCGTGCCTACGCGAACCGGCTGGGCAACGGGAGCGAGGCGAGCGGTGACGGGTGGCGCTTCCGGGGCGGGGGGTACATCCAGCTGACCGGCCGCAGCCTGTATGCCAGTTACAGCCCGGCGGGCGTGAACCTGGCGGCGCACCCGGAGCAGATCGAGGACCCGCTGACCAGTGCGCGGGCCGCCGCCAACTACTGGGTCAAACGGGGCTGCAACGGTCCAGCCGACGCCGGCGACATTGCGGGTACCCGGCGCATGGTCAACGGCGCGGCCATGCTAGGGCTGGCCGAGGTGCAGACCTACTACCAGCGCGCCTTGAAGGCACTGCGGGTCGTGGAGGCGCCGCCTGCACCCAGTCCCCCAGCGCGGCCGGAGCAGACCAGTCTGTGGGTGCAGGTGCTGGACACGGCGGGCCAAGCCATCCCAGGCCTGGTGGTGAGCGTCATGGTCAGCCCAGACGGGCAGCTGCTGGTGGGCCGGGATGGCAAACCGAAGATCACGCGGGTGCCCGAGCACCGCCTCGGCGAAAGGAAGGTGTGAAGATGGATCTGCAACTGCTGTCTGGCTTGGGTCTCCCAGGCCTGCTGTTTCTGGTGGCGTTCGTGCTGGCGCAGATCGCGCTGGTCGAACTCGTGAAAGTGGTCCTGGCCCGCGCGGGGCAAGTCCTGCAGGGCCTGACCGTGATCGGGCTGAGTGCCCTGCTGGGTCTGGCGCTGGGGTGGCTGCTGCTCCAAGGTGTGGCCGGGGCAGCGGGCATTGAACTCGCGCGGCCCTGGCGGGGGATGGCCCTGGGCCTGGTGCTGGGTCTAATTGCGTCGGGGTGGGTGAGCTACCGCAGCCGGCAGAACGCGGCGAAGGGCGTGCCGACTGATGTGCTGGCCGAGATGACAGCGGTGCTGGCCCAGGTGGCGGCGGCGCAGGCCTCGACGCTGCCAGTGCCCGCCCCTGCAATTCAAGAAGAGGAGCTGCGGCCGATGGATGCCGAGGACGTGCTGCGCGCGACCGGCGAGTGGCCCGCCGTGCCCGGCCTGGACGAAGCCCCCCTAGACCGGGGTCACCCATGACCGCGCCAACGCCCCGCGCTTCGGGCTTCAAGCAGGGCCAGGACGCGACCGTGACCTTCAACGTTTCAGGGGTCACGCTGCCGAGCGGGACCACCGTGCAGGCGCAGCTGCGCACGCGGCTGGGGAGTGAGGTGCTGTACGACATGGGGCAGGGTGCGGTCGTCACTGGGCAGAGCGTCACGCTCAAGATTCCGGGCGTGCAGAGCAAGGCCTGGACGCCGAAGGCCGTGGAGTTCGAGCTGGACAGCACGGTCATCTTAATTGGGCCAGCACCAGAGCGCGCGCACCTCGCGGCCTTTGATCTGGTGCTGGTGTGGCAGGCCAGCTACACCCGGGGCGGGGCATGAGCGACGTGATCGTGAACGTGACGGTGCAGCCGGGGCCAGCGCTGGCCATCGGCGTGTCGGTGACGCCTGGTCCCGCCGTCACGATCGAGGTGGACCAGGGCGGCGCTGGCTCGACGGGACCCACCGGGCCACAGGGGCCGACTGGGGCCGCAGGGTCTACTGGTGCCACCGGATCCACGGGTAACACAGGCCCGACCGGAGCGGCGGGGGCGCCAGGTGGCACCGGTGCTCCAGGGCCAGCCGGTGCGAATGGCAGTCCTGGGGTAACAGGCGCAACCGGCCCAATGGGTCCAGCAGGCGCCACTGGCCCGGCAGGATCAACTGGGGCTCAAGGGCCTGCAGGTGTTGCTGGGTCAACCGGATCTCAGGGGCCAGCTGGCGCTGCTGGTGCCACCGGTCCAACTGGAGCCGACGGCGCGGGCGGCAGCATGGGCCCGACCGGTGCTCAGGGCGTTGCCGGACCAACAGGACCAACGGGCACCCCAGGTGCTACCGGCAGCCAGGGGCCCGCAGGCCCAGCGGGGAGCACCGGCACTGGCGGCCCGACTGGGGCCACGGGTGCGGACGGCACACCTGGCGTGGCGGGCAGCGCGGGGGCGACTGGCCCCACAGGCCCGACTGGTGCACAGGGGGCAACTGGGGCCACTGGCCCACAAGGCGCACCGGGAGCTACGGGCTCTCAGGGCAATCCCGGTGTCACCGGGAGTCAGG
Organism: Deinococcus betulae; assembly: GCF_020166395.1. Taxonomy (NCBI): domain Bacteria; kingdom Thermotogati; phylum Deinococcota; class Deinococci; order Deinococcales; family Deinococcaceae; genus Deinococcus; species Deinococcus betulae. The sequence goes on from NZ_JAIQXU010000057.1 coordinate 2,705, forward strand.
GGCCCGCAGGCGCCACCGGCTCGCCGGGTGATCCTGGCCCACAAGGCGCATCAGGGGCCACTGGTCCTGCAGGCGCTACCGGCCCTCAGGGCAATGCCGGCGCCGCAGGCTCAGTGGGGGCTCAGGGCTCGACTGGGCCAGCTGGGCCGACCGGCGCCACCGGGGCCACGGGCACGCAGGGCAACCCTGGGGCCACGGGCGCCACCGGCCCTGCCGGGAGTGATGGTGCGGCAGGAACGGCCGGTCCCACCGGCCCGACTGGGGCAACCGGCGCACAGGGCCCAGCAGGCGCAACGGGAGGCGTAGGACCGACCGGCGCCACTGGGGCTCAGGGCGGTGTTGGTGCAACCGGAGCCACCGGCCCTGCAGGTGCGGACGGCAGCAGCGGTGGAGGCTCGCTGTCCCTCTTTGGCCCAGGTACAGACGGGGCGGTCACGCTGGCCAGCAACACCACCCTGACGCGGGACATGTACTACAGCGCCCTGACCGTGCCTGCCGGCATCATCCTGACCCTGAGCGGCTACCGCATCTTCGTGGCCGGCACTTTGACCGTGAACGGAACCATCCGACAGAACGGCAGCGGTGCCCAGAACGCCAGCAGCGGCAGTGGGGGCGCGAGTGCGGGCACGCTCGGCAGCGGCACCACTGGGGCGAGTGCGAGTACGGGCGTCGCGGTGGCTGGGTCCGGTGGCACCAACACGCTGGGCGGCATCGGCGGGGGCGGCGGCAGTGGCTCGGGCGGGGCGGCCAGTGGGGCCAACCTGAGCAATCCCACGGCGGCCCTGGGCGGGAATGAACTGCTGTTTAGTCCGCTGTGGGGGCTATACCCCCTGCCTCTGGCGACCACGACTCGGCATAACGGCGGAGCCAGCGGCGGGGCAGGGGCTGGTGACGGCACCAACTCAGGCGGCGGCGGTGCGGGTGGTGGAGGCGTCATCGTGATCTATGCGCAGACCGTGACGGGCAGCGGCCGGATCGAGGCCCTGGGTGGGGTGGGGAACTTCCGCACGGTGGGCAACGTGGGCGGCGGCGGCGGCGGCGGAGGCGGCGTGATCTACCTCGTGAGTACCACCATCAGCGCCTTCAACCACCTGCCGAATCAGGTGACCCAGACGCAAACGACCACCCTGGGCGGCGTCACGCTGGATGTGAGCGGCGGCAATGGGGGTGCAGGCGCAGGCACCGGGACGGCCGGCACGGCAGGCAAGGCCGGGCGCATTGTGCTGCACAAAGTGGCGGCTTGATCCCCACAGACAATTTGCGCCAAACACTTGCCCCCGCTCGCGCTTCGGCGTGGCGGGGGCTTTCTTATTAATTGTGATGAAGGTAATACTCTTCTGCTTATTTGATACTAAATTTGGGAGCAAATTGCCCGAAGTCCAATAGGCCACGGATGTTTTCCGGCTTCACAATAGGTGCATGACCCTTAGCGACCTATGCTTTGCGATCTTCTTTATCCTAATCACTTCAGCCTTGCTTAAAGCGCATTCTTTGAACAGCGCTGAAGCCACACTGCTGTTCAAGGGAATGTTGAGAGATATGCGAATTCTGACCTTAGCCGGGCTGACTGCAGAGGTGCTGATTAAAATTTTTGGAAACCACTAGAGCTTTCGTCAACAAAAGAGGTGGGACTATAGCGCAAGCTTGCTCTCTTTCTCAAGGCACGCTCGTGGCCCATCCGTATGGACATCCGCTTCCACCGTGTACCGCTGCGGCCATTTCTCGGCCTGCCAAGTCTCTGCCTCTCGGGTCCACATCAGTACCTGCCCGGCATCCTCACCCGCCGCCGTGCGGGCCGCGTGGGCGGTGGCAAAGGGGCCGAGGCGGCGCAGGACTTCACCGGTGGTGGCGTAGGTGATCAGGAGGTAGGGCATAAAACTACATTCATCCCTATATCAAAAAGGAAACTAAGTCTAAAGTTGTGCTGCGATCTCACTCTATTTCCAGCATATTGGATGTTGTAAGTGATCCAGCAGGTTGCACTGTCAAGATTCGGCTTTTCATCGTCCCCTTACCTGAAAAATGGAAGGTATTCTTGACACGTCTTGCCTCTAAGAAGAGAATCTCCATTTCAGTTTGTAGATTCACTACACATTCCGTTAAATCAAGCTGTCTAGTATGTTTAATCAATATAGGATGGTTATTTTTGAGCCCCTCTCTTTTAATCATCTTTCCGGTATCAGAATTAGTGCTGAATGCTACATCTATAGAAGATGGTAACGGGCTTTCCATAATAGCGTCATTCATTTGACGGAGAATATCATCTATTTCCTTTGTATGCTCCTCCGGTAATTTTATATTATGCGAGTCAAAACTTGAATAGTCTTCAACATATTTACCTAGATTTTGATACATAATTTGTGAATGTCCCAAGAATGATAATTGGATTCTAAGTCTATTTTCCGATTCTCCTATATCCTTATTCCATATAGAGCCATCTACTAAGACATAGTCATCTTCTACCTTAAATGTATCTGAATCAGAATAAGTTATTACAGTCCCCTTGGGTATAACCAATTGCATGTTATCCTGTGCCAGTCTGCGCATTATTCGTAGAATTGTTCTAAACTGGTCTGGCATGACCCTGCCATCTGAATCAAATTTCAAGTTGATTTTGACCTGCAAAGTGTGTATCCCTTTCGGTATCAGCTTCAAAGAGACATGGGCATTTTGATTCCCGAGACTTTCATGAATATCAATCTCTATAATGTGTGACACTGGTCCGAGCTTCATGTGTGCACTGCAGTGCAGTTTGGACTCTTCTCCTGCGTTTAGACGTAGTCTAACATCCGTTTCGACCAGTGCCTCTCGAACTTCAACCCTCAAATCTTTTGCCGGTGGCAGAAGCCAGTCGTCTAGCTCTTTAAGTCCGTAGCTCATAGAAAGCTCGTCTTCATTGGAGGATAGGGATAGTGAGTCGCGCATTCCCCCTTCCTGCCAACGCTCCAAAGCCTTAGCATTTTCACCCATTAGAGAAATATGCAGCAGCGCTTTACCGCTAACTTTTGGGCGCTGACCCTGTTTAACGGTTATTTCCATATCCTTCTGTCCAGCGCGTATCAGTAAGTCAGAGATGTCATGATTGGCACTAACACCTGGTGCTTCTCGCCGACGCTGAGCGTCACCAACCAGCTTTGCGAACTCAGGCATCTGTTGTACCAAATATGTATTAAGTTGCATTTCGCCTGTCAATCGCTCATTAGCAGTTTTGCCTGTGACCTGTACGACCGCAGCCAAAAGTGCATGAGTAACAAGTAGTGCCTCTAGATTCTGCGGGTCTGTAACTCCAGAAATTTGAACGGCATCCGTAACAGTCGAATGTATTTCCTTCAAGCTTTTCAGTCTAGAAATTTTTTTAAGGACGCCGGCATTTTTAACACGGTTAAATAAATCATCTGCCTGTTGTCTGGTAGAACATGTTGTCTGAAGGTTCTCTCTGATTACTTTTAGTGCCTCTCTCCGCGTCCAAGGTGCGAGTAAGTGCGGGATTATTGAGTTGATAAACGCCCCCCCAGCAGGTCCAAGGAGCTTCGCGGCAGCTGTTGCAGAGATCATATTTATACTTTATGACGGAAAAATTGAGCGACCATATTTTGCAGACGAAATTCAGGGTGGATGATCATCTGTAGATGTCTGGCTAGTTGTCGGCCAGTGCGGGGGCCAGCCCCAGGGGATGAGGGGGTTAGTCGGCGCTGAACAGTGGGCCGAAGGTGGGCTCTTCAGGCGCCGTCGGCGCTTCGGGCGCCTCTTTGTTCGCCCGGTTGCCACGGGCACGCACCGCGCCTCGGCGACCAGGAACGCCCAGCATCTTCTGGAGGGCTTCCATCGTCGCCCAGCCCCCCTCCGCGACCATCGCGCAGAATTCGTCCAGCACCGGAATGCCCCGCTCCGTCACCATGCTCGTGATACCTGGAACGTTCTCCAGCACGAAGGTTTGCGGCTTCAGTTCCACGATCAGGCGCGCGAACTCGAAAATCAGACTGTTGCGCGGGTCCACCACGTTCCGCTTGCCCGCCGTACTGAAGCCCTGGCAGGGTGGCCCACCGAACAGCACATCCAACTCGCCGGGCGCCAGTTCCAGGGCCTTCAGGACCTGCTGGCCGCTGAACTTCCGGATGTCCCCGAAGAACACGTGCTGCGTGCCGGGTATCTCAGGGTGGTGACTGATCCAGCCGCTGCCCGCCGTGGGCAAGAGGTCCAGCTGGTGGAGTTGCTCAGGCGTGAAGTCCTCACCCGCGTCCTGCGCCTGCTGGACGTCCTTCTTCCAGCGCTTGGTCTCGCGCAGCAGCTGTGTGTTCAGCCGTTCGGCATCTTCCGGCGTGGCCCAGTGCAGTTCCACCTGGCCGTAGCGGCAGAGATTCATCATGTAGGTGATCGTGGCGTCGGCGGCGTATTCGAACATGCCGATGACCTCGATGCCAGCCTGCTTCATGCCGCAGCTGAACCCGCCCGCCCCGGCGAACAGGTCCAGGCCCAGCACGCCGGGGCCGTAGCGGTGGCGTCCCTTGCGGGTGAGTTGCTCGGGCACGATCAGGCCGCTGCGGACCTGGGTCCAGTGGCGGCCGTGGCGCTCGGGGTGAGGCACATACAGGCCAGCAGCAGTGCGGTTCAGCGTGGCAGTCATCAGGGCCTCCTCAGGCGACCTTGGGGTGATGGGGGGCGCGGGCACAGGCAAACGCTTGGCGCTCGGCGGGGGTGGTGCCAAACGACTTCATGCGGCGCCCGTGCGCGGAGTCATCCAGTACAGTCAGGGCATGATCTTCATGCAGAGCGGACCAAGGCTGTTGAGTCTGGCCGGCTTGGGCGTGGCCATCCTGGCTGTGGTCCTGACGTGGTCGCACGTGATCCAGGGCCCGGCGTACGTCATCCTGGCCACCGTGGGCATCGCGATGATGGTCGGTGCGGACCTGTGGTCGGTGTGGCTGCGCCAAGCGACGTGGCGGGCGGTCCTGGGCCGGGTCCTGATTACGCTTGCTGCTGTGGGCCTGGCGGTCTGGCTGGTTGATCGGTGACATCCGCCCCACCTCACGACGACCGCAGCACGCGTGGCCCAGCGCCCAGGGCCGGCCGGCGCGTCTCCGTGAGGGGGTCCACGCTGGCGATCGCGCGCCGCATGCGGTCCAGTTCGTCAGCCGTCATCGTGCTGGGCTCGTCGCTGGGTGGCCCATGCAGATCGTTGGCGAGGCAATACGCACTTGTGGCGCGGTCCAGATGGTCTGCCAGCGCCTTCCGGTGGCGGGTGAATTCGGCCTTGATCTCCAGGTGCTGCGCAGTCGTGGCCTCAAACCACAGCACGCGGCTGCCTTCTTTCCGGTAGTTCGCGGTGCCACGGGTCTGGGTCACCATCGCCCACACCTGAATGAGCAGCGTTTCTTCATGCTGATTCTTGATGCCGTACGTGTCATAGACGCGGTCCTGCGGAAAGACGTCCTGATCAGTCAGGCCAAATTCAGACAGAATCCGCTCGTACTGGGCCTGTGCCGCCCGCTTCTCACCACCGATGCCCCGCTCTGCCAAGGCCCGCAGCTTCAAGAGCTTGGTCCGGATATCGTCTGGCAGCCTCACAACCCACCGCCAAACAGCCACTCGTCCGCCGCCGGCTGCGTGAAGAACACGTCGTCCCCCGTGCGCTCATCACCCTCCCAGCCGTTCGGCCAAGTGCCCAACTCAATCAGTTCCCGAATGCGCGCCTCTTCCTCCGCGTTCAGCAGGTCCAGCGGGTGTAGGCCCTTCGCACGGGCCGCCGCATTCACCTCGTTTTGAATCCTCAGCACCACGCCCAGCCCGTACAGCCGGGCCTCAAACGTCAGGGGTCCCATTCGCCCGTCCGGTTTGCGCAGGCGGTACTGCGGCACCCGCAGTTCCTCCCACAGAGCGCGTAGGCGCAGCACGGGCCGGAAGTGCGCCCACTGCGGCAGCTCCACAATGGCTTCGAGCGCTACGTCCCGGCTGGCCAGCGGGCACGCCATACACCCGGTGCGCGCATTGATCTCCGCCGCCTCGTCCCCACCGTAGGCCTCCGCCAGCAGCTGCGTCGGGTACCCGTGTTGCATCCCGTGGTCCTGACCCGTCAGCCAGTCCCAGACGTTGCATACGCGCCAGTGTAGTAGGGGTGCGAGTTTGTCCACGCCCTTCTCGTCCTGATGCTGGTACCAGCCCTGCCCGCATTCGGCGCCGTCTTTCCCGCAGCTCAGGGCAATGCGCTGGTCACGCTTGGCGGACTCCCCCACCCGCACGCCG
>NZ_JAIQXU010000058.1 GCF_020166395.1 Deinococcus betulae
TGACATCCAGACCGAGCCGTGTTGGACGGTATGCTCTGGATTCTCCATACCGGTACCCAGTGGGCTGTCTTGCCCAATACCGAGCACCCACCCAGGACGACCTGCCATGGCATGGACCGTGCAGGGCGCGTTTTCTCGCTGCGGGAGATGATCGAAGACCAGAGGCTGCTCAATCTCTATTGACAGTACTTACAGTGCTGCCGAAAAGGGGGCCGATGTTGGCCGCATCAAGACAGGCAAAGGCACCAGAATCATGGTCATGGTGGATGCGAGCGGCGTGCTGCTCGCGGCGGCTGAACGGTTGAGGTGATAATTCACGTCAACGGTGAAGCCTGCCTGAGCGGCGAACGAAGAGGTCGCGGGCCACCAGCACGATATCCCTGGGTTGGGTCGGAGGGACCGCTTGGCAGAGTGACAGGCCGAAGTTGTGAGATCCAGACGGGCTCTCCTCTGTTGTGACGACTACAGCTCAGAGCAAGGCTTGCCACTCTGCCTCGTACTGCGTGACCAGGCGCACATCCCCCGAGCGGCGAGCAGCCTGCAACCGGAGCTCGTGGACGTCTACGAGATCAGGCTCAACCGCCAAGCATTGCGGTCTTGGACTGCACACCACTTCAGGTCTGCTCTTTTCAGGTATGCGTCTCCAGTTTAGGCCTTGGCCAGGCGACCGCGCTAAAACAACAGGCATAGTGAAGCCATGAGTGATGAACGGGATCGAACGAGCGATCAGGAACAGCTGGACGTCAGTGTCCGGTTGCCAGATGGGCGAAGCAAAAACGAGCCGTGCGCTCGCGATGAGGTGAAGGTCACGCGCCACCGCGTCACAGCTGCTGGGCGTGAACTGTTCTACACCGTCACAACTGGCACGATGGTGCTGGCTGAGGAGCGGGAGGCGAAGGAAGGGGCCTCCGAGGGCTTTAAGTCCCGCGCTCAGGTGTTTTTCGTGGCATACGCGCTCGATGAGGACCATCAGCCGCGCCGGCGCCCCGTGACCTTCAGCTTCAATGGCGGGCCGGGCAGCAGTTCCGTGTGGTTGCACCTGGGCCTGCTCGGCCCCCGCCGTGTCGTGATGGGCGATGCGGGCGCCCTGTCCGGCCCGCCCTATGACCTGACGGACAACGAGTTCACTCTGCTGACCCACTCCGATCTGGTGTTCATTGACCCGGTCACGACCGGCTACTCCCGAGTGCTTGAAGGGGAAAAGGCGGCCGATTACCACGGTTTTCAGAAAGACATCGAGTCGGTGGGCGACTTTATCCGGCTGTGGACCAGCCGTGCCGGGCGGTGGCTGAGCCCTAAATTTCTAATCGGGGAAAGTTATGGCACGACCCGCGCGGCTGGCCTAAGCGGTTACCTGCAGGAGCGGCACGGCCTGTTCCTGAACGGCATCATGCTGGTCAGCGCCATCTTAGATTTCTCCACGGTGGATTTCACGCCCGGCCACGACTTGGCGTACGTGGTTCATCTGCCCACCGCCGCTGCCACAGCTTGGTACCACGGCCAGCTCAGTGGTGAGCAGTCGCTGCCAGAAGTTCTGCGCGGCGCTGAAGTCTTTGCGGATGGTGAGTATGCCCGCGCCCTTCACGCTGGCGCGCGCCTCAGCGCGGCCGAACGCGCCCAGGTCGCGCAGCGTTACGCTGAGTTGACCGGTCTGAGCGATGAATTTGTGCTTCGCAATGACCTGCGCGTGACCCTGGCCCGCTTCTGTAAGGAACTGCTGCGCGCGCAGGGCCGCACGGTGGGACGGCTGGACAGCCGCTTTACCGGCATTGACCGGGACGCGGGGGGCGACAGCGTTGAGTACGACCCCAGCATGAGCGCCATCCTGGGCCCGTACACAGCAGCCATGAATCACTACGTTCGCTTGGAACTGGGCTTCGAGTCTGACCTCCCTTACGAGATCCTGAGCAGCCGGGTGCGGCCCTGGAGCTACAAGGAGTTTGAGAACAAGCATGTGCGCGTGTCAGATACGCTCAGGCGGGCCATGCATCAGAACCCTCACCTCAAGGTGCTGGTGACGTCTGGCTATTTCGACTTTGCCACGCCCTACCACGCCACCCGCCATACGCTCGACCATCTGCAACTCGAGCCCAGTCTGCGCGGCAATGTGCGCGAGACGTTCTATGAGGCGGGGCACATGATGTATGTACACCGGCCCAGCCTGGAGCAGCAAGCCGCAGACCTGACGTCGTTCATTGAGTGGGCCACGCAGGACGCGACGCAACGGGGCAGTTAGCTGGGGACAACGTGCTTTACCGGCTCAACTGGACAGCGAAACGCTGTCTTGATCGCGGGGCGCGGGTGTCTAGCTGGGGTATAACTCCAACTGGACACACCGGCCCTTAGTGGTTCATCCGCTAAATGCTGCCTTTGAAGCGCGATCAACTCATCTGCTTTTGTGACTCAAAGCCAGTGTCAAGACTAACCGGATGAACCATTAGGGTAAGTTTCTGTTCCTATTCTCACTTGACCCCTTACCCTACCGACGCCCGTCTGAGTGCTCTTATCCAGCGGTAGCTCGGCGGGAACGGCGAATTCGTCTGGATGTGGCCGTCCGGAACCGTCGGCGAACACACGGGGACCAAAAGGTCGTGGAGCATCCGGTGGTCGGTCACGTGCGCGTTGACTGTGACGTGCTGCTGGTGATGCGGATCTCAGGATTGTCGCGCTGACGGCCGAAGCGGGAAGTCCTGACGCGTACCGCATTGAGCTGGCTCAACATGTGGCCCGGACGGGGACGACCTAATGATCGGCCGTGAACCGGAGAGACAGGGAGGCACCTGACGTCACGCCGGGGGTGCACCGACAACCCCTGCTCTGGGGGCTCACCCAGTCAGGAAGGATCTGGGTGGAAGATGGCCTCAATCGGCTGGCCAAATTCACGGGCGATCCGGAAAGCAAGGGGGAGGCCAGGGTCATAGCGGCCGGTCTCCAGAGCGTTCACCGTCTGCCGTGACACGTTGAGGCGGTCCGCGAGCACGCCCTGCGTCCAGCCTCGCGCCTCGCGAAGTTCCCGAAGTCGGTTGTTCACGCGCGCTCCGCTTGAGCGGTCAGCACCACGGTGGTGATCGCCCACGAGAACATCCCGGCAGTGAAGGGCACCCAGGGCAGCACGGGGTGCTGGAGACCGGCGAGCGTCAGGAACGCGACTGTGATGGAGGTGGCCATGGCCACAACGAAGCCCACACCAAGCCCGCGCAGGAGAATCAGTTGCTGGTAGTCGTCGCTGCGTCCGAGGTGTCGGACGCCGGCGCGAATGACCAGCAGCAGGGGCAGCACAGGCAGGATGGCCCACAGGAAGCGCCATGCACTGTGGCCTCTGAGATCCCCCCAGGTGATCACGGCGGCCAGGATGAGCAGGTAGCCGAGGAGGCCAGGCCAGAACTCGCGGGCGTAGGTGCGGGCGCGGGCCCGGTCGCCGGTAGACGGCGCCGTGCTGTCAAGTTTGTTTGTCATGCCTCATCATGGAACGGGCGCATCTGGATGTCAAGCGACCTTGACAGTGGGTCGTGGAGGGTATCGGGCGGTCTGCCTCCCGAGCCGGCGGTGTGTGTTGAGGTCGGTGGAGAGAAGCACTGGCTCTGGAGGGCCGTCAATGAGCACGGTGCCGTGCTTGACATCCTGCTTCAGCAGCATCGCGACACCCGGGCGGCCAGGTCCTTCTTCACCCGGCTGCTCAGTGAGTCCGAGGTCCCGGAGGTCATCCACACCGACAAGCTCTGGAGCTACGGGGCAGGCATTCGGGAACTTCCCGTGCTCCACGCTGTGGAGCACGTCCAGGTCGTCTCTGCGGCCCGTTGCAACAACCTGGTCGAGCAATCGCATCGACCCACACGGCAGCAGGAGCGAAGCCAACTGGGCTTCAAACGACGACAGCGAACGCAAGAGTTCCCGGCCCTGCATGCCCGCGTCTCGAGCCTTCACCGCCACACCCGGACCACGGTCCCCGCCGCCCTCAGACGAAGCCATCAATCCGCAGCATTGCTCCTCTGGCGAGAGGCGATGCAGCAGGCAGCTTGAGAATCAAGTTGCCTGCTGGGATCCTTCGGCCCCGCCGAGGTTAAGTTGCCAGCACGCTTTCAGGGACTCAACACTCCGTTCACGACCGTCGGCACAGCAGCTTCCCGAAGTATTAAGTGCTTGAGAATATTCGGGATTGAAAGTGTGGACACTTAAATTATCATCGGCGCACGTTCAGGTTTGGGCAAGGTGAAGCAGAACGTTGCTCCTTGACCCAGGGTAGCTGTCCCACTCACTGTCCCGCCATGTCGGGTGATGATCCGCCGCACCAGCGACAGTCCAATCCCTGTACCCTTGAATTCGTCCTGATGGTGAAGGCGCTGGAAGATCCCGAACAGCTGGCCGGCCCGCGCCGGATCAAAGCCCGCTCCATTGTCCCGCACAAAAACCGTCCATTGCTGCACGTCCTCTTCAGCCCAGACCTCAATGACCGCTGGATCGCGTTCCCGGCTGTATTTTGCCGCGTTCTCCAAGAGGTTGGTCATCACCTGCTGCAGCGTCACGCAGTCGCCCTGAACGAGAGGAAGTTGGCCCAACCGCCACTCAATGATCCGGCCCTTGTGTTGAACCTGCACATCGAGTCGCGACTGTTTGAGGAGGTCGTTCAGATCCACCACGCCCACGCTCAGTTCGCGCTGTCCGGTTCGTGACAGGGCCAGCATGCCCTCGATCATCGTCTCCATGCGCTGCGCGCCCTGGACGATGATGTCCAGGTAGCGGCGGCTCTTCTGCGGATCGTCAAGGCTCCTGGAGGCCAGCTGCGCGAAGCCGGCGATGTGCCGCAGCGGGGTCATCAGATCGTGCGAGACACTGTGATTGAACGCCTGCAGCTCATCATTCGCCACTTCCAGGGCGGCGCGCTCAGCAGCGAGGTTGTGAGTCCGTTCCTCAATGCGCGCCTCCAAGAGGCGGTTGAGTTCCCTGATGTCGGCTTCCGCCTGTTTGCGCTCACTGATGTTGTTGAACACGATGGCGACCTGGTGACTGCCGGCGCCGCCGATGCGAGAGGCATACACGTCGAACCAGCGGTTCATCGCGTCCGATCGGTTCTCAAACCGCACGGCATGACCCGTCAGCGCAACCTCGCCGTACGTCTCCACCCAGAACGCTTCCAGATCCGGGACGAGTTCCCGTGCGGTTTTGCCGAGGGCGTCGGCAGGGAGTCCCGTCAACTCGACGAAGGCCGGATTCGCCTGAATAAACCGGTAATCCACCGGTATCCCGTTCTCGCTGAACAGGATCTCGACGATGCAGAACCCCTCGTCGATGGAATTGAACAGGCTGCGGAATTTGTCCTCCGATTCCCGCAACGCGGTTTCGGAGCGGGCCCGTTCCACGGCGCCCCACGTGCGTTCGGCGACGTCTTCACACAGGGTGATCTCCTCGGGGGTCCACGCGTGAGGCTGGGAGAAATGGACGGCCAGTCCGGCGATGAACGCGCCATTTTTGACCAGAGACACGTCTGCCAGGGCACTGACCCCAATCGCCGCATAAGCTTCTTTCCGCTCTGGGGATAGGGCGGGATCGGCAGCGACCTCAGCGACGGCCACGGTGCGGCCGGCGTGCTGGGCCTCCAGCACCCACGGACTGAATGAATCCACCGGAAAGGTGCCTGTGAGCGCCGCCGCGCCGTGGATGTAATTGTGCTCGACGACGTAATCGCTCCCTTGGATCTCGAAGTACAGAACCCGGTTGGCGCCTAGGTGCTGGCCCAGCACGCGAATCGCCGTCGTCTGAATGTCGACCGGGTCGGCGAGTGGCCTCACTGCGTCATTGAAAGCAAGCAGGAAGGTGCGCTGAGCGAGGAGCACATGAAGACGGTCAAGGTCAGACGCACCAACTTTGGACATTCCCTACAGTATTGGCGGAAATCAAGGGCAGGTGTGCTCAGCACCTGACTTCGCCAGAAATGGCGTCCCGAACGCAGTGGGGCATGACAAGGGACGGTATCTGGGTCTGTGACGAGCTCAGATACCGCCCGACTGCATGCTGACACGCTGGCTGCCCACCTCAAAGTCCATCTCCCTCATCGCCGCCTCAATGCTCTGAGGCGGCTCGCGGAAGTCCTCCTGGCCGTCCTCCAGGCCGAATCCACGCTCTACCGCAAGATCGCACTCCATTTGCCCAGGGCGGCAACCCTGGAGTCAAAGACCCGGACGACCGTCCGGGTCTTCCACGACGCTCAACTCACTCAGCAGGACGTCTGTGACGTCCTACTTCCCTTGCTGCCCGACGGCAAGCTCACCCTGATCATGGACCGCACCACCTGGCACTACGGCCAGACCCCGCTAAACATCCTGATGCTGGGCGCGCTCCTCGGGGGCGCGGTGATCCCACTCGTCTGGTCGATCCTGCCCCATCAAGGCAACAGTTGTACTGCTGCCCGGATCCTCCTGGTCGCTCGTCTGCTCAAGGTGTTGCCTTCCCGGCGCTGGGCCGTGTTGATTGCGGACCGGGAGTTCGTGGGACGGGTGCTGGCAACTTAACCTCGGCGGGGCCCGAAGGATCCCAGCAGGCAACTTGAGAATCAAGTTGCCTGCTGCATCGCCTCTCGCCAGAGGAGCAATGCTGCGGATTGATGGCTTCGTCTGAGGGCGGCGGGGACCGTGGTCCGGGTGTGGCGGTGAAGGTTCGAGACGCGGGCATGCAGGGCCGGGAACTCTTGCGTTCGCTGTCGTCGTTTGAAGCCCAGTTGGCTTCGCTCCTGCTGCCGTGTGGGTCGATGCGATTGCTCGACCAGGTTGTTGCAACGGGCCGCAGAGACGACCTGGACGTGCTCCACGCCGTGGAGCACGGGAAGTTCCCGAATGCCTGTCCCGTAGCTCCAGAGCTTGTCGGTGTGGATGACCTCCGGGACCTCGGACTCACTGAGCAGCCGGGTGAAGAAGGACCTGGCCGCCCGGGTGTCGCGATGCTGCTGAAGCAGGATGTCAAGCACGGTGCCGTGCTCATCGACAGCCCTCCAGAGCCAGTGCTTCTCTCCACCGACCTCAACACACACCTCAGCCAAAAACCACTGAGAACCCCGTCGGGGTTCTCGGTGACGCAGTTCTTCGGTCAGCAGCGGAGCAAACTTGATGTTCCACTGGCGCAGGGTTTCGTGGCTGACCTGAACACCGCGTTCGTGGAGCAGTTCCTGAACGTCACGCTGGCTGAGCGAGAAGCGATGATACAGCCGGAGCGCGTCACCGATGACGCTCAGGGGAAAACGGTGGCGGGAGGGCTTCCGGTCAGTCACAGCCCACCAGCCTACCGAGCTTAAGTTGCCAGAACCCGCCCGCCCGAGAATAACGACCGACATGCCTGTGGTCATCCACTAACAATTGCCACGCATTCAATTGCCACGCCTTGTTCCGTCGCAGCCAAGTGTTGCTTTCATGATCTGGGCCGCCGTCGCTTCTCGCAGCTTGACCTCAACTGCCTTCAAGTCTTGGCCATGAGGGGCCTGTTCGGTGACGCCTTAGTGGCCTGCTTTGCCTAAAGCGAACGCGGTTAAGAAGCCCACAACCGTGATCAGCCCCGCGAAGTTGTGGGCTACCTCAAAAGCCTCAGGAATCATGGTGTCTACCAGCATGGCCAGAATTGCGCCTGCCGCCATCGCCGTCGTCGCCGCCACCACGTCCGGCGAAAAGTTCCGGAATACGGAATAGCCGAGGAGTGCCGCGATGCCTGATACCAATGCGATGCTGCCCCAAACGCCGAAGATGTATCCCGCCTTGCGCCCCGCCTTCTTCATGCCAGCGGCGCTTGAGAGCCCTTCCGGAATATTCGACAGGAAGATGGCGGTGACGGCCACCAGGCTTACCGCGCCGCCCTGAAGCATACTGAGGCCAATCACGATGGACTCTGGGATTCCGTCCAGCAAAGCACCCACCGCGATGGCCACGCCACTGCCGGACGCCTCGCCTTCTGAGGGTTGCTGCTCACCGGACCGCTTGCGGTGTTTGGCCCCCTGCCGGGCCAGGATCCAGTTGGCCGCCGTGAAGAGTGCGGCGCCGCCCAGAAAGCCAAGGGCAGTGGCGTCGAATCCGCCAGTTTTGTAGGCTTCGTCCATCAGTTCGAAGGACAGGGCGGCGATCAGCACACCGCTGCCAAAAGCCATGATCGCAGCCGTCAGGCGCTGCGGAACGCGGAGAAAATAGCCGATGGCGGCACCGATCAAGAGTGCTGCACCGGCAACGAGTCCCCATAAGCCAGCCTGAAGCCAAGTTGGTGTGCCGTGCATCTTCGGATGCTAGCAAGGCCGCAGGCAACAGGACCCCAGGGAGCACGGGAAGTTCCCGCAGTGCTGCCCTATAGCTCCACAACTTGTCGGTGTGGATGACTTCCGGTACGTCGTATTCTCTCAACAAGTGTATAAAAAAGCTCTTGGCGGCCTTGGTCTCTCGGTGCTGTTAAAGGAGAATGTCGAGCACATCTCCATATTCGTCAATCGCCCGCCACAACCAGTGCGTGACCCCACGAAGGTTCACATGCACCTCGTCCAGATACCAGCGAGAACCCCGCCGGGATTCTCGCTGGCGCAGTTCTTCCGTCAAGAGTGGAGCGAACTTGATGTTCCACTGACGGAGCGTCTTGTGGCTGACGTGTATGCCTCGCTTTTGGAGTAGTTCCTGC
>NZ_JAIQXU010000059.1 GCF_020166395.1 Deinococcus betulae
CCCGAAGTACAGCTAGATGGGCCGCACCAGCGACGAGGTCGCCCAGCGTCTGAGCCTTGGAGGCCGCGGCTATAGATGGCTACAGCTGTCGAGCGCCGTTATGACAGGGGTGCCGTTTATGACAGCGGATCAGTAACTTATGCTTAAAAGCATAAGCAAGGAGAGAGCCATAAGATGTGTAGAAGCGCAACAATGACATCGCGAACTACTCTTCCTGATACATAACGGTCTCAGATCAATGGAAATTGTCAGACACCCTCTGGCCTGAATTGACATGTGCATGCTGTCTGAGCCTTCAGATTTCGCACGCCACAACTGGTGGCCGTCGAAAGTTGAAAGATTGAGTGATGTTGCCATTTCTTCTCGCCATTCCGTATAACTGGCTTCATGCCCTATGTCAAACTGAGTGAACAGATCGAGAAACTGACCAATGCCCAGCGCAGTGACGCCTTTATCAAGCAGTTCCGTGACGCGGTGCGCGAAGGCAAGATCGACGCTGCTGATCTGCCGAGCCGCTTTGAATTGCCCAAGCAATTCAGCCGCCGGGGCAGTAACGAGACGTACAGCAAGACCGTGAAGGATATGGTCTTTGACCACACCCCCGAGTTTGACGCCTGGTTTGACGAGACCAATCAGGGCCTGAACACGGGTCGCCGGGGCAGCAAACCGAAAGCGACACTGGAGAATATTGAGGCCGGCGTGGTGGACTTCAAAGAACTGGCCGCAGCGACCCGCGCCAAGATTGAAGCCAGTTACAGCAAAGGGCAGGCACTCGGCAAGAGCCGCGCCACTGGCACCAAGAAGCCGGGCCGCAAACCCAAGAAGTAATCCGTTCTCCATAACAAAGGCCCCCGAACATGGAGGCCCTCGTTTTGTGAACATTGGAGCTCGCGAAATGGGACAGCCCCACTCCGCGGCCAATTACTTTGCGAGTGTGAGGGTACAGCGCGGGGCACTGCCCGGCTTACCGCTCAGGACGTAAGCATTGGCCTTGGGCAGGGAGGTGAAAGCGTAACCCTCAAACGGCTGTCCCACCGCTACGTCTGAAGGGTTCAGAAACATGCACACGCTGTACTGTCCCTTGGGGGTCCAGCCGGCCCGAAGGAGCTGTGGGAAGTGCTGCCCGCCCTGCACCAGAGGATTTGAGTAGAGCAGTCCCTGCTCCTGAGCCGCGTCAAACATCGCCACCGCTGTCTTCAGGTCAATGGGGTTGCCACTTACTGATCTCTACCTAAGTCAGTAGCGATGTGGTGAAGGGTGTTCCGCGAATGAACGCGCGCGCGAGGTCTTTACGACGAATCCGTTGCCAGCCCAACACCAGACGGACTTTGAGCGCACTGACTGTTGGGGCGCAGAAGTTCCCCAGGACATTGCGTTTGACGTCCGCCCACACCAACTCAATGGGATTGAGTTCTGGCGCGTCACCCGGGAGATACACCAGTGAAAGGCGTGCGTGGCGAGCCACGCACGCCTGAACAACCTTGGCGCGGTGAATCATGGCCCGGTCCAGGACGACGACCACCTCACCCGCGATGTGACGTAACACGTGCTCCAGGAAGGCGACGACCTGAGGCGAACGAATGGCGCCGTGATGGGTGTGCTGGAGAAATTGGCCCCCTGTGGTGATCGCGCCGATGACCGAGAGGTGTTCCCAGCGCAGTCGGGTGGGGATCACCGGGGTCTGCCCACATCGGCCCCACGTCCGGACCTTGGTGGTTTTCAGGCTGAACCCGCTCTCGTCCAGGAAGACCACGGTGGCGCCCTCAGCGATCTTTTTTTTCCAACGCCTCGCCCTGGAGGCGAACCCAGGTGGCCACTTCTTCTTCGTTGCGCTCCACGGCCCGCACCGCGGGCCGCTGATACGAGAACCCCCACTGGTGCAATTTGCGGGACAGATAATCCCGGTGCATCCACACGCCGAACCGCCGGCCGATCAACTCGCGGACGCGAGCGGTGGTCCAGCCGCTGGTGTCGAAGCCCTGCGTGCGAGGATCCCGGTCCAACAGCCCCTGAATCTCCGCTTGTTGCCCCGCCGTGAGCTGCTGGGGGCGGCCAGTGGCGCGGGAAGCGCGCAGCGCTTCCTCGCCTCCCCGACGGATCTGGGCGCGCCAGGCGCGGATGGTGACTTCTTTGACGCCGAACTGCTCGGCCAGAGAGCGGGTGGTGCGCTGCGTATCAACCAGCAGGGGCAGCGCACTCAGACGTCGCTCTTCTTGCTGAGCTCGACTGAGTTGCCGGGGTCGCCAGGGCGCAACATCTGCCATACCACATGCTACCAATTTAGGTAGAGATCAGTAACTGGACCTGAGCGTTTTCGACCTTTGGAGCCAGCACCTGAATGTTCCAGGTCTGACCACCAGCAAAGATCTTGGAAATGAATTTGTTCGGTGAGGGGTCAACCCGAGTGTAAGACGAAGGAGATGAGGCGGCAGTGGCAGAGGAAAGGGCAAGGAGCACCAGCATCAGGACGCGCATCGTGTTCACACTACCGGAGGCGAAAGGGATGAACACGCACGCTCCACTCACTGACACTGACCTACCGCACTTCCCTCCCAGATCTTGAGGCGTGGGCACCTTAAACCCCCTACCGAAACGTGGGCAAGTCAGCCCAGTGGGGTCACATGGTCCAGTCCGCCTAACCTTACTCCAGATGCAGTGTTCCATCTGTCTACGACAGGGTGCGCCCAGAAAAAGAGCAACACTGTGATGACCTGTGCGATCAGGACCAGGAACTGCGGCACCAGAAACGGCTCAAGACCGAACCGAAAGATGACCACGACCCCCGACGTCAGGAGGCTGACGACACTCAGGACGCGTCCCCAGGCCAGCCAGATCAGCAAACGGTCCCGCACCGCATAAGCGATGCCTTCAGCTGGATTGAGAGCAGCCTGAGTGGCACTGCGAATCCAGTCGCGCAGTGCCTCCGAGAAATACCACCAGACCGCCAAGCCAATGCTGGCTGGAATGAGCACCAGCAGCACCGTCCCATTCGACACGGATTGTTCAACCCCAGGCACCGCTGCGCCACTCAAAACCGCAAGGGCAAACACCCAAGGCAGCCAGCGCCAGATCTGCTGGACAGCTCGATCTGCGCCAACGAGCGATGTCCTGTCCTGCGTTTGGAGAGCGCTGAGCCACTGGCGCAGAACAAAGAGAGCAGCCACAGAGAGCACCATGAAACCAATCTGAATGACGCCGAGCACGATGTTACCGATGCCGGACATGGCTGGCCATCCCACACTGCCCCAGGCGGTCAGGATGGTGAACAGCAGCGAGAGATCAAGACTCCAACGAAGAAGCGTGAGGCGTTGAGTCGGCTGAGACACACCTGATTTGAGCATCCTCCTACCCGGCGTGTTGCTCAACATGCGGTTCTCCAACTTCATTCACCCCTCCCAGCTCTTCAGGCCATCACCTTGTATCTCTACTGCCTGAGGTGGAGCCGATGAGTGCCGTTACCTGCAGGCAAGTCAGCGCCGCGCGGGCACAGGAGTACGGGCTTGAACTGTTTGCAACAACCATCAGCAAAATTGAGCGGGGAGAGCGGAGCATGTACGACTTCAAACGCCGCGCCCTGTGTGCGGTGCTAAAACTGGACGCCAATGCTGTTCTGGAACTCCTGGCGGGGTGAACGCGATCACGCCATCAAAAAAGAGGGTCTGGACGTTGCGGACCATACTCTTGATTCCTGTTGGATGCGTCACATCCTAAGCGTTGGTAAGCCGTCAGAAATCGCGCATTCATCGCCATCCATATGTTCGCTGTTTCCGACTTGTGCAGGTATCGACAGCTTCAGTGAGGTGCAGGACTATCCTCTGGGCCTCCCTTGCGCCGCCCGGCGAGCGGCCTCCACGGTCGCCAAACCATGCTCCTCTGCAAAAGCCAGCAGATATGCTTTTAAATCGGCCTTCTGCGTGCGGGCCACCAGCTGCCGCGAGAATTCGACGGCACTGATCTGCCCTGCACGACACTGTCCTTCAAGCTGATCAAAACCTGCTTCTGAGAGCACGCCCTTGGCCAGGAAGCGGATAGTGGACTTGCTTCCCTCCCATTGGCTCACTGAATCCAGGGCCAGTAGCGTGGCCTGCTGCGCCTGGAACTCAGCGTCGTGGTTCGCTTCCAGGACCTGGGTCGCTACCTGGGCGGCCTGCTTCACCTTTTCTGCCGATCGCGTCGGCATGACTTCTGGCAACTCGTACTTGTCAGGGTTC
This sequence comes from Deinococcus betulae, assembly GCF_020166395.1. Lineage (NCBI taxonomy): Bacteria > Thermotogati > Deinococcota > Deinococci > Deinococcales > Deinococcaceae > Deinococcus > Deinococcus betulae. The sequence continues at coordinate 4,212 of NZ_JAIQXU010000059.1, forward strand.
CGGAGAATGTCGAGGGCCAGCCCCCCTGAACTGCGGAGATTTTTCCGGCTCTTGACATAGGTCACGGCTCGCCGGATCTGCTCCAGGGAATAGTCACGGGCCGCCTCTTCAGCCCGGTCGCGTGCCACCTTTACCTCGAGGAGCAGCTGCAGCCTCTCGGCATCAGGCGGGGGGAGAGCAGAGGCAGTCTCAACCGGCATAAACCGGTAGGTGATTTCCTGAGTGGCGCCTTGGCCGGTGTATTCCACGCCGGCCAGGTAGCCCAGGGCCTGCAATTCCTTATGGGCGCTTTCCAGGGTGCGCCGGATCTTCCGTGGGTCTGTATTGATGATGCCGCACCGCCCACCCCAATCTGCCACCCGGCAGGTCAGCGTGTCGTCGGCCGGCCGGTGCGCCTGCAACATCCGGTACAGGGCCCGGGCGACCGGCTGTTTGCAGTCCATCAGCAGCTTGCGGTCAAGGTTCTGGTAGTACCCGGCGCGAATGCTGGCGGCCAGCGGTTCGGAGAGTCGAATCACCAGTTTGCCGTGCGCTTCCAGGTCATGGAGTTCAGGGGAGTCGTGCCGTCTGCCCTGGGTCCAAAACTGAATCGAGCTGATCAGGCTCAGCGACGTGTTGGAAAACCGGCCCCAGGTGCTGTCTGCAGGGACATCTCCTAGCGCCACCATGAAGCCCACCCGTCACAGGCGCAGCAGGCTTTCGCGCAGCCGTTTGTACAGCACGCCGGAGGTGTTCTGGTACACCATCTGCACGATCTCGTACGCCGTGGTCGTGACCGTGTTGTTGGCCGGGCACCCCTGGAACAGGAACAGCGTCTCCAGCGCCATCAGAATGTCAGTGTCAGCGCCTCGCGGCCGCCCAAAATCGCCAGCATAGCCGTCGACGGTATAAACCGTATCACCGACTTCAGAGCGTACAGTCCAGCGCCGATTAAGGGGACTATCCTCCTCGATGCGGCTCTGGATGCTGATGATGCCCACCTGGGCAACGAAGCGCTCAGCCGTGAGCGGCGTGGCATCGTTGAGCTTCTTCATGCGGACTCCTGCGGGGTGTTGTGTGTTTTTAACTTCTTGTAACTACTATAAAGAACAACAACAGGGCGGGGGTGAGGATGCGTCCTAGACGACATTTTCTGGTAAAAACCGCCCAAAGCTTACGAGGTTTTTCCTCAAAATCGGACAAAGCTTACGAGGTCTTGGGCCAGAAACGGACAAAGCTTACGAGGCTCAGTGGGCGAACCGCCCAAACCTCACGAGCCTTACTGTTCTCCTGACTGTCAGAACTGAATTTACCGTGTCAGAGCGCAGATTTCTGTCAAGCGCCCAAAGCTTACGAGGGTTGGCCGGACGAAGTTTACGATGCAGCCTTGACCAAAACGGACAAAGCTTACGACACCTGCTGATACCGTCCGGCATATATGATTTCCTGGCACCAAGAAGGGGTTTCTCTATTCCAGGGGTGAGCCAGAGTCGCTCTCGCCGCCCAAACCTTACGATAGGCAGAAACGTAGCGTAAGGGGCTCGGACCTCCTTTTCAGAGCTAGACGGCTCCCCAAACCGCCCAAACCTTACGATAGGCGGCAGGCGTCTGCTGGCCACCTTAGATCTGGTTTACTCGTCGAGCGGTTGTGGCAAGTTGTTGGGGTAGGGTGCCGCGGTGCTGAGCAGTCAGAAGCTTGTCGGCTACCGATTTTCGCTTGAGGTCATTGGGTACGCCGTCTGGCTGTATCACCGGTTCACCTTGAGTTGTCGGGACGTTGAGGAATTCTTGCTGGAGCGAGACATCGCTGTCACCCGCAAATCCATCCGCACATGGTGCATCAAGTTCAGCGACCTGTTCGCCCAGGGCCTGCGCCACCGAGAACCCCGCCGGGGTTCTCGGTGGCACCTCAACGAAATGCACGTGGACGTGGGCAGTGTCACCTACTGGTTGTGGCGGGCCGTCGATGAGCACGGTGTCGTCCTGGACGTATTCCTTCAGCGGCACCGGGACACTAAGCTGCCGAGTATTTTTTCACCCGGCTTCTGGGCGAGCATGGCGTCCCGGTCACCATCCACACAGACAAACTCTGGAGTTACGGTGCAGCCCTTCATGAACTCCCGGTGCTCCACGCTGTGGAGTACGTCTAGGTCGTGTCTAAGGCGCGCTGCAACAATCTGATTGAGCAATCTCACCGCCTGATACGACGACAGGAGCGCTAATACGGATTCCGAATAAAAAGTTTAGACTCAGGGCATCAAACAGACCCTTTTGACGGCCCCCCTAGCGCACCGCGCGGAAGACTTCTGGCACATCTTTACCGCGAGCACTTGTGCGGTGGAACGGCGCCGGGCGCAATTCTTCGCCTTGCTGGCCGAAGGGCGGCCAACAGGCGACGTCTTGCACTTGACCCGATAGAGCCAGGTCACGGCGTATAACCTCATGGCGCGGTACCGCGCCATGGGCCTGTCCGGGTTACGTGACGGTCGTCAGGGGAACCGAGGCGCCCCATGGGTATTGACGGCTGAGGAACAGGCCCTAGCCGCCCGTCTGCACGCGGACTTTGAGCAAGGCCTTGTGTGGTCGGGCAAAGAGGTCCAGGACTGGGTGCGAGAGACAACCGGCAAAACGGTGCATCTGGGACGTACCTACGAACTCATGCGTGCCGCGGGCTTCTCGCCGCAAAAACCCCGGCCACGACACGTCAACGGCGATGAGGTGGCCAAGGCAGCCTTCAAAACAAAGGGCTGACGGAGACGCTCCGCTTGGCGGAGCGTCTCCATCCTCGGGTGTCGCTGCGGTGCCTGGATGAACACCGGCTCGGTCTCCAACCGATTCGCCGCACGGTTTGGGCGCCCACAGGTCACCCCTTCAGCTGTCCCGTGCGTCCCGCCTACGAGTGGCTGTATCTGTAGGCCTTCGTCAATCCAGAAACCGGCGAGAGCCGGTTCTGGTTGGTGCCCGTCGTGAACAAACAGGCCTACAGCGCCGTCATGGCGGCCTTTGCCCAGAGTGTCGGCGCGAGCGCCGACCATCACGTGCTCGTGGTGCAGGATGGGGCCGGCTTTCATGTCTATGCCGAGCAGGGACCCCCCACAGGCATCCGGGCCGTCACCCTGCCTCCCTACTCGCCGGAACGACAACCTGCCGAGCGGCTCTGGGCGCTCACCGACGCCACGGTCGCCAATCAAGCCTTCAACACCCTGGACGACTTCGTTCAGGTGCTGGCTGAACGGTGCGCCTGGCTTGAAACACAACCCGACCTCCTCACCCAACACACGCTCTTCCACTGGTGGCCGCTCTCAACCAATTAATCGGAGTCCGTATAACAACACGGATTCCGGTCGCGACATCGAGCACAGGGATTTCTCGACCTGCACGCCCGGATCACGAACCTCCACCAACCCGCTCGCTCCACTGCCCCCGCTCGCCATCGCCGCCTTCAGCAACAAACTGCGTTCAAGACGTGGCGGGACGTCGTACAGCACGTGGCCTGAAGGTCAGCCCACGTGCCTTTCCGGAGCTGCCCACTTCCTGAGCGCCAACAACTTGCCACAACCGTAGGAGAGAAAAGGTTAAGGAGTAGAGGTGTGGTCTGACTCAGCTGACGTCAGAGTGGCGAGGTCAAAAGTCCAGTGCCGGGCCCACTCTGCCTTCGGTGGCTCATCTCCAGGCTGATGAAACCAGTCGAGATATAGGTGAGGA
>NZ_JAIQXU010000060.1 GCF_020166395.1 Deinococcus betulae
CAGAAGCAAGTAGCGCACTCTGACTCCAGCACCCGCCCTGCTACGTCGCCGCGCTTGCTTCATACGGATTCCGCTTCATTGCAGCACAGCAAAGAAGGGCACCGTCTGTGCTTCCATATCGCGAAATCCGCATCTGTTCCTTCTCTTTCCGCTCAGATTTCACCAAGCATCCTGCCGATTCAATCGGAGTCCATATCAGTTGACTTGAACCGTTTTGGTCAATGCTTCGAGCTGACTCCGTACCAAAGCCCCTCTGTGTCGCGGCCGCGTCCCTTTACTCCTGGTCGTCGTAGACATGCAGCAGGGTAGCCTCGGGGTCGCCGCCGGGGTGGTGGTGGCGGGCCACCAGGCGGGCCACGCGCGGGCGGGCGCCGGCGTGGGCCAGCAGCCGAGCACCTAGCTCCGGGTGGTGGGCGCGGATGCCCAGCGCCCCCACAGGCGGCAGCACGCGGGCCAGGCGGTTAGGCACCAGGCCCACCAGCACCCGTTCCCACAGCCAGTAGGGCCGCAGGCTCTTGCCGCAGTCGTGCAGCAGCGCGGCGGCCAGCAGTTCGGGCCCCGCATCGGGGTGGTCGCGGCGCAGGTGGCGGGCCACGCGGCAGGCGTGTTCACGGTCACGTGGGTCCATGCCCCGGTACACCCGCGCCTCGGCGGGGGTCAACAGGGCGGCGGCCCAGTCGTCATCGGGCTGGGCATCTTCGGGACTCATGGAGCGCCACAGCCGGCTGAACTTGGCCGCGTAGCCGCTGACCTTGCGGCGAATGCGGGCGCTGAGGGTACGGCGGGCCATACCCAGAGCATACGCAAGGCCGCCCGCGTGCAGTGCGCGGGCGGCCTCCTGGGACGGTCTTAATCTGCGGCGGTTTCGGCCTCGACTTCCAGGGCGGCCAGGGCGCGCTCGGCGCTCATGGCGGCGCGGGTGCCGGCGCCCACGCTGGTGCCCAGCTGGCGGTAGATGTAGTCACTCACGTCCCCGGCGGCAAACAGCATGGGGACGCTGGTGTAGATCTCGTCAGTCACGTCCACATAGCCGTCGGGGCGCAGTTTAACCGTGTCCTGCACGAACTCGGTGTTCGGCACGTGCCCGATAAAGATAAACACGCCGTCGGTGGGCATCTCGCTTTCCTCGCCCGTTTTGAGGTTCTTCAGACGCACACCGGTCACGCTGTCGGCGCCTTCAATCTCCTCGACGGCCGTGTCCCAGATGAACTTCATCTTGGGGTTGGCAAAGGCGCGGGCCTGGGCCACCTTGTTGGCGCGCAGGCTGTCGCGGCGGTGAATCAGGGTCACTTCCTCGGCAAATTTGGTCAGGAACAGCCCTTCTTCAACGGCCGCGTCGCCGCCGCCCACCACGACCACCTTCTTGCCCCGGTAGAAAAAGCCGTCGCAGGTGGCGCAGGTGCTGACGCCTTTGCCCCAGAAGTGCTCCTCACCGGGCACGTTCAGGCGCTTGGGGTTGGCGCCGGTCGCCAGAATCACGGCCTTGGCGCGGTAGGTGCCGCTGTAGCCGGTCACGGTGAAGGGATACTCGTGCGACTGGTCGTCGTCCGTGCGGACGATAGACTGCACCTCGTCCATCTCAATAACGCCGCCGAACTTCTCGGCCTGCTGCTGCATGCGGCTGGCCAGTTCCATGCCGCTGATCGGCTCGGGAAAGCCGGGGTAGTTCTCGACTTCCTCGGTCTGAGCAATCTGGCCGCCGGGCAACCCCTTTTCCAGAATCAGGGTCTTGAGGCTGGCGCGGCCGGTGTAAATCGCAGCGGTCAGGCCGGCTGGGCCGCCGCCGACAATCACCACGTCATAGGTGTGGGTGTTCCCCGTCATAGAGGAAGCGTACCACCGGCCAGAGCCTCACGCTGTTAGCCAGACACAGTTTATTTTTTAAAGCATTGTTGGGGAGCGGGCAGGGGTGAGTAGAGTGTGGTCTCCCACAACGCCGAGCCCGCCAGGCCGCTGGACAGGTGAGGCGCTGTCCTCATCGGAAGCCAGGGGCACACAGCCCCCACCCCCGAGTTCAATTGAGCGGAAGGAGGTTTACCACTCCCCACTCACGCCTGCCCACTTCCCCTTTACCGCAGCGGCGTGAAATTCGTGACCGTCCATTCGCCAAACCCGTCGGCAATCCCGCCGTCGCCCAGGCCACTGTAGAGCGACACCGGAAAGCCCAGCGCCGGGTCGTAACTCACGCGCACCTCGGGGCAGCGTGCCCTGGCCTGTTCGCGCAGGATCTGGGCCACAGTGTCAAAGCGGCCTTCCAGGGTCAGGCGGGCCAGCGGGCTGGGCTCGCCCGACTCACCGGGCGCCAGCGCCGTCCCTGTCACCTGGCCTCCCCGCACCGTCACGCGGGTGGTGGGAAACAGCACGGGCGCCGCGACCTGCCGCACGTCGTAGCGGTAGGTCGTCAGGCCCTGAGCCTGCCAGAGGGTACGGGCCTGACGCAGCTGGCGGTTCAGGGCGGCAAAGTCTGGCCGCACGTAGCCAGGGCGGCAAACCCCCGAGGCCGGCACTGGCCCACCCGCTCCGCCCGCCTGGGCCAGCGGAGCAGCGGTCATCAGGAGGCCCAGCAGGGCGGCGGCCGGCAGTTTGAACATGGGCCCCAGCGTAGGCCCCCTGACTGACCTCCGCCTGAAGCGGAACTTGACCATCCCTGCCCCAGGCAGGAGCGGCGTACCCTGGGCGGCATGACCGATACCCCCACCCTCGACCTGGGGTACTCCCTGTGCCCCAACGACACATTTATTTTTCACGCGCTGCACGCCGGCCTGACGCCATCACCGCTGCCGGTGCGCGAGGTGCTTGAAGACGTGCAAACCCTGAACGACTGGGCGGTGGAGGGCCGGCTGCCCATCACCAAAATCAGCTACCGCGCCTACTTTGAAGTCATGGACACCTACGTGGCGCTACGGGCCGGCGGCGCCCTGGGGCGGGGCGTGGGGCCGCTGGTGGTCACGCGCGGCGACGTGGAGGACCTGAACGGGCGCGTGGTGGCTTCGCCGGGGGCGCTGACCACCGCCGAACTGCTGCTGCGCCTAGTCTATCCAGAGGTGCAGGTGGTCCGCATGCGGTACGACGAGGTCATGCCCGCTGTGGCGCGCGGCGAGACCGGCGGGCAGCGCCTGGATGCGGGCCTGATTATCCACGAGTCGCGCTTCACCTACGCTGAGCACGGCCTGACCCGGCTGCTGGACCTGGGGGCGTGGTGGGAAGGTGAAACCGGCCTTCCCCTGCCTCTGGGCGCCATTCTGGTACGGCGTGACCTCCCGGCCAGGGTGCAGGCCGGGCTGAACGCGGCGGTACGGGCCAGCCTGGACTACGCCTACGCCCACCCGCAGGCCTCCCGCGACTACGTGCGTCAGCACGCCGCCGAACTGTCTGACGAGGTGATGCAGGCCCACATTGACCTGTATGTCAATGACTTCAGTCTGGATGTGGGCGAGGAAGGCGAGCGGGCCGTGCGGGAGCTCCACCGCCGCGCGGTGGTGGTCGGGGCCGTACCCCCCAGCTCTCAGAACCTCTTCGTTGAACTGACCTGACGCTTCTCTAAAGGTTCTCCTCAGCCTTTCTTGAAGGCACCCTGAGGTAGGGCTCAGAAGGTGCCTGAGCTTCATTTGCTCCATGCAGGCGGCGCTTAGCTTGACTTCGTTCAATTCAGGCACTTCGCCCTCCTGGCTCTAACTCTGTGCAGGTCTTCATCTTCTGGCCCCTGCCCGAAGACGTGCCGCTGCGCAACGTTATGCTGGAAATTCGTGCGAAGCCGGCCACCGAGGTTCTATGCGTACTCCTTTTCTTACCCTGACTGCCATGCTGTGGACCGCCGCCCTTGCCGGAGCTGCCGAAGGCCAGACCATTCCCGACCGGGGCACCGTGAACGTGAACGGCGCGACCGTGTTTTACAAGGCGGCTGGCAGCGGCCAGCCTCTGCTGCTGATCCACGGCTACCCCCTGAACGGCGAACTGTTTAAGAACAACCGGATGCTGCCCGGCTACCGCGTGATTACCGTGGACCTGCCCGGCTTCGGCCAGAGCAAGGCCCCTGGCCGCGACGCCAGCATCGAGAACTACGCCAAGACCATGCTGGGGTTCATGGACGCTATGAAGCTGAACAACATCGTGGTGGGCGGCATGAGCATGGGCGGCATGACCCTGCTCCAGATGTACAAGACCGACCCTGACCGCTTTAAGGGCCTGGTGCTGATTGACACGACCGCCGACCCCGCAGGCGTGGCTGAAAAGGCCATGTGGATGGGCACCGGCCAGCAGGCCCAGCAGAAGGGTGTGGCCAGCCTGGTTGACCTCCTGATGCCCCGAATGCTGACCGCCGAGAGCCGCATGAAGATGCCCAATCAGGTGGCGCACCTGGGCAGCCTGATCAAGCAGGCCAGCCTGGACGGCGCTGTGGGCGCGGCGATGGCGCTGGCCAACCGCCCCGACGCCAATCCGGTGCTGGGGACCATCCGCGTGCCCACGCTGATTCTGGCGGGCGTGGAAGACAACGTGACCCCCGCCGAACTGCAAATGAAGATGAAAAACCAGATTGCTGACAGCCGCCTGGTCATGGTGCCTGGCGCCGGCCACGCCGCCACTTTCGAGAAGGCCATGGCCGTCAACGCCGCCATGCGCGCCTGGCTCGCGGGCCTGCGCTAACCCCCGCCGACTGGCCCTGCAGGGAGCTGCCTCCCTGGGGGCCACTTCGCACGCTGAGCCCCTCTCTCTAGACCACCTCCCCAGGAGTTCCCATGATGAAATCTGCCCTGGCCGCCCTGAGTGCGCTGCTGACCGTCAGCGCCCTGGCCCAAACCGCCCCTCCGTCCCCCCGTCCCATCACCCCACCCGAGCCGCCCGCCACGGTGACGGCCACCCGTCTGGAGCCCGTGGCCCTGGAGTTCACGGCCGACAAGCTGGCGCGGCTGAAGGTGCCGGCGGGCTTTACCATCAAGGTGGTGGCCACCGGGCTGGGCAACGCCCGCATGCTGCACGTCATGCCCGACGGCGGCATCTACCTCACCCGGCGTCAGCAGGGCGACGTGTGGTACATGAAAGACGTGAACAAGGACGGCAAGATTGAAGCCGTCGAGCGCAAGATGGTCGCCCAGAACATCAAGGCCGCCCACGGCCTGGACGTCAAGAACAACAAGCTGTATGTCGTGGGCGAAAAGACCATCTGGGTGATGGACATGGCCAAAGACGGCAGCCTGAGCGTCCCGCGCGTCTTCGCGGACGGCTTCCCGGACGCCGGGCAGCACCCCGCCCGCACCATCAAGTGGGGACCGGACGGCTACCTGTACGCCACCTTCGGCTCGACCAACAACGACTCGCTGACCCAGAACCCGGAAGAAGCGACGATGCTGCGCATTGCGCCCGACGGCAAGACCCGCGAGATTTACGCGCGCGGCCTGCGCCACACCATCGGCTTTGGCTGGCACCCGGTCAGCAAGGTGCTGTACGGCGCCGACCAGGGGAGTGACTGGCACGGCGACAACATCCCGCCCGAAGAGATTAATGCCATTCAGCGGGGCAAGAATTACGGGTGGCCCTTCTGTTACGGCGACAAGCAGCCCGACCCTTATGTGAACGCCAGCGGCATCCCTGGCCTGGTCAGCAAAGCCCAGTACTGCGCGGGCACCCAGGGCTCGCTGGTCACGTACACCGCCCATGCCGCCGCCATCGCCATGAACTACTACACGGGCACCCTGTTCCCGGCCGACATGCGCAACGACGCCTTTATCGCCTACCGGGGCTCGTGGAACCGCAGCGAGCCCAGCGGCTACGAGATTGCCCGTCTGGTGTTTGACGCCCAGAACAAGCCCGAGCGCATTGAGCCCTTCGTGACAGGGTTC
>NZ_JAIQXU010000061.1 GCF_020166395.1 Deinococcus betulae
CGCCTCGCCTTGCGGCTTGGCCGTTTCGTGAGTCTGGAGACCACCGGGGGGTAGTCTGCCCACACGGCCCTGTCGAGCCGTCCTGTCATCGTCATCACTACCAGATTTTCATGCGTCCCAGCGAGGCCCGTGGGGCTTTTCGCCTTCGCCCTTCTTCTCGGGCGAAGAGAACTATATATCTCCTGGCATTTCCTGTCAACACCTCTTAGCTCCTGGTCTGGATGAGCGGACCCTCTGCGACTTTTGATGAAGGCCAGGGTGGCGTGGCTGCCCGGTCTCCGACTTCAGCCTCTCAGCGGTCCACTGCGCCACGCGGGCACACCATGCCCCCACCCCCACGGCCGAAGCGCATGCTTGCCTGAACAGAGGGCTCAGCTTTCAGGGTGGCCGTGATGGTGGCCCACCCCACCTCGCGGCTGCAAACCGAGCGCAGCATGCCCGCGCTGTCTACCGTCGCCACCGCAGAATCGCTAGACGACCAGATAACTTCACGGCTGACCGAGCCAGGCGCGTCCAGAAAGGTCCGGTGACGCTGGAAATACGGCCAAAAGCCGATGACTGATGTTCCACTGGTGGGACCCAAGATGATAAATGCACGAATCGGAGGTGCGCCGTGCACCGGACGCAGGTGCACAGTCATAGGGGTGGCCCGCGTTGGCCCGCACCGGTCTTCAAGTACACGAATGCCCCGCACTGTGACTGACTGATACCAGCGGCGCTGAACAGTCACGGCGTAACGCCCTGCGCCTTCCCGCTGGACTGTCACCTGCGATGCCAAGCCGCCGGCGTGATGCAGCACCTGTCCGCGCTCGTTTTTTAACGTGACGCTGACGGCGGGTTGAATCAGACCTGGGCAAACGGTGATCGGAGTTTTGCCCGGCAAAGGCTGGAGCTGTCCCAGGGCTGGTACGGCGGCGAGAAGAGTCAGACCCAGCCACCACGGATTCATGGCTGCAGCGTACCCACTGCGAATGACCACCCTCTGAGGATTACCGCCACTGTTCAGGCAGGCCGTACAGGTGCCACAGGGCGTCCACCCGGCGCACCACCGCCTCGTCCATCACAATTTTGGGCGGCCACTCACGCACAAAGCCTTCTTCGGGCAATTTGCGGGCGCCGTCCCAGACCAGGAGGCCGCCTTCCACCCACACGTCGCGCTCGGGGTCAATGTTGTTGAGGATGGTCCACCACACGTCCTGGATGTCGTGCACGTTCGTCTGTTCATCCACGATCAGCAGGTGCCGCATACCCCTGGCAGCCGGATGGGCCGTGAAGGTTGTGGCCAGTTCCTTCGCCTGACCAGGCTGCGTTTTGTCCAGCGCCACGGTCCAGTACCCGTCCGGTGTCTGGGTCTGGGCCAGCGCACCGGGGAAGAGAGGCAGATTGGCTGAGACCGCCGGGGCGAACTGCTCCGGGGCCAGGTCGCCGGCCTGTTCGTCACGGGAACTGACGGCGCTGCCGACCTCTTCGGGGCGCTTGGTGGTCGCGTCAATTACCAACTTGCCGCCGTAACCCCAGCCCCGGCTGGAGTGGTCCAGCACATCCGTCGGCCCGCGCGTGGTCAGGGTGTCGCGGCCCGGCACCGCCTTCTGCGTGACCTCACGCCACACGGCGCCGAAGTCATTGACCGGCACCCCGCCGTCCACCACCACGATGACCTTGGCAAACATCATCTGCCCCAGGCCAAACAGGCCGTTGGCCACCTTGTACGCCTGCCCCGGATAGCTCTTGTTGATGCTGACCACCACGAGGTTGTGCGCTACCCCAGCCGGCGGCATGTGGTAGTCCACAATTTCTGGCAGCACCAGTTGCGCGGCGGGCAAAAACAGCCGTTCGGAGGCTTCAATCAGGTAGGCGTCTTCCATCGGCGGGCGCCCCACGATGGTGGCGGGGTAAACAGGCCGGCGCCGCATAGTGACCGCCGTTACATGAAACTGAGGGTACAGATCGGGCAGCGTGTAAAACCCGGTGTGGTCGCCAAAGGGCCCCTCTGTCACCCAAGGCTCCTGGGGATCCACGTAGCCTTCCAGGATGAATTCGGCGTTGGCCGGCACGTCCAGGTCAACCGTTACACCCTTCATCACCGGGTAGCGCTGACCCCGTAAATATCCCGCTAATGCAAACTCGTCCAGGCCGGGAATGGGCGGCAGGGGCGCGGTGGCCGCGTAAATCAGGGCCGGGTCGCCGCCGATGGCCACCGCGACTTCCAGACGCTGCCCCAGCCTTTTTGCCTTTTCCAGGTGCCGGGTGCCCGTTTTGTGCCGCTGCCAGTGCATCCCCGTCGTGTTTTTGCCCATCACCTGCATGCGGTACATGCCCATGTTGCGCTCGCCGGTTTCGGGGTCTTTGGTAATCACCAGCGGCAGGGTCACGAACGGCCCGCCGTCTAGCGGCCAGCACTTCAGAATGGGCAGTTTGGAGAGGTCCACCTCATTTCCGCGCCAGACGACCTCCTGGGCGGGGCCAGTTTTGACCCGGCGGGGCGGAAGATTCATGGCGTCGCGCAGTTTGGGGAGGTTGCTCAGCAGGCCGCCCAGGCCGCCTGAGCCTCCCAGATCAATCAGGGCGCGCACCTTCGCGGCCAGGTCGTCCAGATCGGCGACGCCCAGCGCCAGGGCCGTGCGCTCTCTGGTGCCCATCAGACCGATGACCACCGGGAACTCGCTCCCCACCACGTTCTCGAAGAGCAGGGCGGGGCCGCCCTTTTTCACCAGGCGGTCGGCCAACTCGGTGATTTCGAGGTCGGCAGAGACCGGCGTGTCCACCCGCAGCAGTTCGCCGCGGTCTTCCAGCAGCCGCATGAAGCTCTGAATGTCCGGAAAGGCCATGGCGCGAGTGTAGGGCGCAGCGGGCGGGGCAACCGTACCGGAGCCCCCTGCAGCCCTCCTCCTTCCGGGGGACGCCCCGGCGGGCAGCCCGGCTTACGGTGACCCCATGTCCACCGTCCCGCCCGCTGGTCCGCTGCCACCCGAGTCCAGCCCTGCCCTGAGCGCAGCAGTCGAGACGGCGGAGACCGAGGCCAGGGCCCCCGCAGCTGCACCCTGGCCCCGCCCAGCGCGGGCCGCCACACCGCTGCTGCTGGCCGGCGGCCTGGGATTGGCGGCCTACCTGCTGACCAGCGGCACGGGCGCGGCCGGGGCCAATCTGCCCGTGTGGCTGGCGCTGCTGGCCGGGGCCAGCGTGTGGGCGGCGCGGCGCGGAGGCCAGACGCCCAGCCGCGAGGGCGTGACCCTACTGGGGCTGGCGGTGGCCTTTGGCTTGACCTTTGCCCTGTGGGCTGCGCCGCCTGAACTGGCCCTGCTGAACGCCCTGGGGCTGCTGACCAGCCTGACCCTGGGCGCCTCTTTCCTACGCTTTCCCGGCCTGGGGCAGGCCGGTGCGGGCACGCTGCTGGGCACACTGGTAACGGGTGGCCTGCGGGCCCTGTACGCGCCTTTCCTGCTGCTGGAACGCTTTCCCTGGACAGTGCTACGGCCTGCCGCCGCCCAGGGCCGGCAGCTGAGCCGCGTGGGGGTGGGCCTGGCCCTGAGCGCGCCGCTGCTGCTGGTGTTCGGGGCGCTGCTGGCCAGCGCCGACGCAGGCTTTGCGGGCGCGCTGGAGCGCCTGTGGCGGCCTGGCGCGGGGCTGGGCGAGATGGTCAACGCGGGCGGCCAGTGGCTGTTTTGGAGTTTCCTGGCCGCTGGCCTGCTCTACCCCGCCCTGATGGCGCTGCGGCCCACCCTGCTGCCGCTGCCCACGCGCGAGGGCCGTCTGGGTCTGGTTGAAGTGGGTCTGCCGCTGAGCGCGCTCGGCCTGCTGTTCGTGACCTTCGCGGCCCTGCAGGTGCCCGCGCTGCTGGGCGGCGGGCTGCCCGACGGCGAGACCTACGCGGCCTACATTCGCCGGGGCTTTAGCGAGCTGATGACGGTGGCGTTCCTGACCCTGAGCGTGCTGCTGATCGCCCACGGGCTGAGTGCGCCGCGCATCCGAACCGGCTGGGCCTACCGCGCCCTGAACGCGGCGGTGCTGGTGCCGCTGCTGATCATTCTAGCCAGCGCCGCCCAGCGCTGGGGGCTGTACACCCAGGCGTATGGCCTGAGCAGCATTCGGGTCCTGGGGGCCGCCTTTTTGCTGTGGGTAACGGTCACGCTGGTGTGGCTGGCCCTGCTGCTGTGGCATGGCCGCACCGAGCGCTTTGCCTATCCCGCGCTGCTGCTGGGCCTGGCGACCCTGCTGACCACCACGGCGCTGAATCCAGGTGCGCTGATCGCCCGCGCGAACCTGCACCGCCAGACCGCTGGCGTCACGAATGAACTGAGAAGCACCCCGCAGCGCGCCAATGTGCGGGACCTGCTGGAACTGGGTGCCGGCGCGGTGCCCACGGTGGTGGCGAATCTGGACGCTCTGGTGCCCGGCTGCGGCCCAAATGAGAACTGCCTGACGACCCAGAATGTGATTGACGACCTGCACGACCGCTACGACGCGCCGCGCGATCTCCGCGCCTGGAACCTGGCTTACGCGCGTGCCCACGCCCTGGTCCGGACCCTGCCACCGCGTAGCCCTTACGACCGCTCGGCCAGCGACTGATACAGACTCCGATTGAATCGTTTGCAAAAACGATGAAATCCGAGCGGAGCGAGAAGGAAACAAACGGAAC
>NZ_JAIQXU010000062.1 GCF_020166395.1 Deinococcus betulae
AGTTGGCCACGCCCTCGCTGCTCAACTCTTGCCTCACGCCAACCGGGTGGCCAAACTGACGGTGGTGCCGCGTGGCCGCGCGGCGGGCTACATGATGCCCGACGCCGATGACCGCCTGCACGTCACCCAGCCTGCCCTGGAAGACATGATCGCGGTGGCCCTGGCCGGCCGCGCCGCCGAGGACGTGGTGTTTGGCGAGGTGACGACGGGCGCGCAGAACGACTTTCAGCAGGCGACCACCATTGCCCGGCGCATGGTGACCGAGTGGGGCATGAACACGGGGCTCGGCAAGGTGGCCCTAGCCAGCGACGAGGGCGGCTTTCTGGGCAGCGGCGCACAGCCACGCCCCATGAGCGAGGCCACCGCCCAGCGCATTGACCAGGAAGTGAGCGCCCTGATTGACACTGCCGCCACCCGCGCCCGCGCCCTGGTGGCCGAACACATTGGCCGCGTGCATACCATCGTGGAGGTCCTGCTGACCCGCGAAACCCTGAGCGGCGAGGAATTCAGCGCGCTGCTGGCTGGGCATGAACTGGAGCCGCTGCCACCCGCCGCGCCCGTCCCCAGTAGTCTGCCGGGGTAAACAGCGCAGGTTGCCGAATGCTTGACAGAACAATGCCCCCTGGCCGTCAACCAGGGAGGCCACTTGGAAAGTCGGTTTAGTGCGTGGGAGCAGGCGCGCTGTCGGCTAGCCGGAAAGACCAGTGCTGGAAACCATTGGCGCGGTTGCTGCCCGTCACGGTCAGGGCGCTGGACGAGCCGGTCAGACTACCGCCGCCGGTAAAGGTGTCAAAGTTGCGCGGTCCACCCTGTGCCCGGCTGGCTTTCCACCGCACCTGCGGGTTAGTGGGGTCGCAGCTGGCCACAGTCACGCGCGCGCCCGCGCCTTGAGTGGCAAACAGAGTCCAGCTGAGGCACTGCAAAGTCTCGCGGTTGCGCAGCATAAAGACCTCTTTGTGCTGATCTGTGCCGGGTAGGAACAGTCGTTCCCACTGCTGCAAGCGGTTGGCAGCGTTGCAGGCCGCCATAGCAGGAAGCTGCCCGGACACCGCGCTGTCAATGCACTTGCTGGTAGGCTCGTTGCGTGTCAGCAAGTAACGGATGGGCGGTGGTGGGCCGGGCTCAGGGGTTTCCGTGGGAGGCTCAGGCAACTTCTCTAGGCTGATTTCAATCGTCGGGTTGCTGGAGGCCTGAAAGTATTGTTCACCTTTCAGGCGAACGGCTCCGTAAAACACTTCAGCCGCCGCCAAGCACTTCACCTGATCAATGATATTGAAGTCATCACAGATGAACCGCATGTGTTCAAGCATCTGATCGTCAACGACTTTGCGGTAATTCTCGTTCCGAAGAGCTGGATAGAACTTGACATTCCGGTACCCAAAATCGTGTTGCACACAAGCCGGATGGAAGTAGAGACTCCAGATGGTGAAGACCGGCGAACTGCAACCATCGGCCGTCCAATCAAACAGCGGATAGGTCGTCTGAAGAACTGGGAGATCCGCAGCGAACGTATTGGTTACGACGATGCTGTTGTAGTCGTTCTGAGGATAAGGGGCAGGGGGCGCCGCCTGAGCCTGAAAGGGCGCCGCATTGGCGACTGGAAGTTCCGCTGTTCCACACGCAGCTAGTGTGAGCAGCAAGGAGACCGAGAGAGCGGGCAGGACAAATCGGGTAGTCATAGGAACCTCACTTCACGAATGAACCGGCCATCTGCAGATTCGGGAAGGAGGTTAAAAGACCCTCTGGGACAGAGAGGGAACAAAGGTTGAACAGAGCAGGAACAAACCCGCCTGCACCTGCCTCTGCCAGCGCCTCTTCTGAACCAACGTGGCCCGAGAGGCCATCTCGGCTCAGCTGGTTTCGTCCTCCTCCGGGTCACGGGTCTGGACGGGTTGAACAGGGGCATGTTGGCGGTCCTGAGTGGCGCGCGGGTCGCTTTTCAGGTCCTCGCGGGTCAGCTTGATTTCGATGGGCCCGCCACCAAAGTTCAGGCTGCGCTGCGGAAAAGGAATCTCGATGCCGGCCTCGTCCATCGCAATCTTGATGCGGCGGTTAAATTCGCGGCCAATGGCGTACTGACTTTTGGGCTGCACCTTAAACAGCGCGCGCAGCGTCACGCCGTCGGGGGCCAGCCGCGTAACACCCTGCACCTCGGGCGCTTCCAGGAAAAAGCCCTTCCATTCTTCTTCCTCGTAGATCTCGGTGCTGACGGCCTCCAAGACGCGCAGAGCGTCGTCAATGCTGGCGGCGTAGGTCACATCCACAGTGGCAACCACCCGCGACCAGTCCTTGCTGCTGACACTGACCGTCAGAATCTGCCCGTTGGGAATGATATGGACGGTGCCGTCCAGCGCCCTCAGGGCAGTCACGCGCAAATTGACCCGCTCCACGTTGCCTGAAAGTAGGCCGTTATTCACACTGATGACGTCCCCGACCCCATACTGGTCTTCCAGCAGGATAAAAAAGCCGTTGAATACGTCTTTGATCAGGCTCTGGGCCCCAAATCCCACCGCCAGGCCCAGCACCGAGACCCCGGCCAGCAAACTGGTGGCGTTCAGCCCCAGCGCCTGCAGAGCGGCAATCAGCCCGATGATGACCACCACTACCCGCAAAGTGCTTTCCACCACGCCCTTCAGGGTCTGCACCCTCACCGTGCGGCGGCTGAATTCCTCGGCAGGCACGATGCGCCCGGTCAGCGCCCCAATCAGATGCCAGGCAATCATGGCCAGGGCCACGACCACCACCAGTTGGCCCGCTGTATGGCGGAAGCCGGCGGCGATATCACGCCCCAGCTCGAATAGCAGCGGCACGCTGGGCAGATAGGCCACGTAGGTCGCCACCGCCAGCCAGCTCAGGGCCACACCTAGCCCCCACACCCAGTTCAGGGGCGCCACCAGACGGCGCGGCATGTGGGGCTCTAACAGCCGAATCAGAAGGCGGCCAAACCGGTAGATGGCGTAGGCGGCCACGGCAGTCAGGGCGAGGCCCACCCACACCTGAGGTTTCACAATTTGAACGCTTAACTCCGCCAGCATGCCGCCCACCTTCTCATGAGGAGGTGAGGATTGACTAGGCCTAGAACGGCAAAGCAACCGCGGACGAGTGCCAGCGAGAGTTGGCATTCCTGCTCTCCGCTGGAAACGTGTAGCCCTTCTGGGAGAAGGTCCTCATCGGCAGCCGGTCGCCTCCATCCCTTGTCTCTAGACACAGGGAAAGTGATTCGCCCTGTTCACTGCATCCGCATAGAAGCTTTGTCGCCAACGGTAGGGGCGGAGTCTGACCTCGTGCCGACTCCGCCCCCACCAACTTCCCTGTCCGCTCTC
>NZ_JAIQXU010000064.1 GCF_020166395.1 Deinococcus betulae
GTGATCAGCAGGATCTCGCCGTGCGCCTGAATCAGGGCCTGCTGGGCCGCCCGCATAGGGTCGAGCTTCAGCTGCCGCGTACACCAGCGGAAGGTGTTCTTGGGTGGGGGCACGCCCCGGCCCAGGATGTAGACCAGCAGGCGCTTGTCCAGGGCCGGCACGATGGTCTGCACCTGCGCGCCGCGTGACTGGAGCCGGGCCAGGACCTGCGCGGCGCTGGCCTGCAGGGGCGGCAGTTCCATGCGCGTGTCCACGTACAGGACGGTGAGGCTCTCTGGGGCCTGCACGCGGCCCTGAGCAATCAGCCAGTCAATAACGGTCACGGTGGCGGTACTGTCCTTGCCGCCGGAGTAGGCCACCACCCAGTGACGGTGGGTGCGGCCGTACTCGTTGAGGCTCAGGGCGGTCAGCTCCAGGGCGTCCGGCAGCGTCTGGCGCTCCTCGGCCCACAGGGAGAGCTCGCCCTTCATGCCGGTACCGCCGCATCCATCGGAAACAGCCGCGTTGCCGCCTGCTCGCTCGCCTGCGCCACGTTCTTCTCCGCCCACGCGAAGTACTCCGGCTTCAGTTCAATGCCCTCCGCCCGCCGGCCCAGCTGCACCGCCCCGTAGGCCTCGCTGCCCACCCCCAGAAACGGCGTGAACACCACGTCCCCCGGATTCGTCCACAGCCGCACACACCGCCGGATCACCTCCAGCTGCAGCGGCGCCAGGTGCTTTTCATCCTCATCGGTGCTGGCAATCTTCGCGTTCAGTACGTCCGTGCGGTTGATGTCAAACCACACCGGCGAGGCATACCGCTGCCAGGTGTCGAGCGTGAAGTCCGCTGGGTCATGCGTCACGCGGGGCGTTTCATCCATGCCCGGCCCCCACTTGCGGAACACGATCACGTACTCCGCCATCCCCTGCCGGTTGTTCGCCGCGTGTTCCCGAATGTTCTTGTACAGCAGCCCATGCGCCTTCGTGCGCTGCATTTCCCGCACCGGGTCTGTGCAGATGCAAATCTCGCTGTGATAGGTCCAGAAACTGCCGTCCTCGCACGGCTGCGCGTCCAAGAAGGCGCGGATGCACTCGCCCCGGAAGTCGCGCAGCGCGGTGTACCCGTCCTTACTCTTGTACACCTGCAGGTTCTTGACGTGCACGGCCGCCAGGCGCCCCGGCTTCAGGGTGCGGCGCAGCTCGGGAATCAGGTAGGCGAAGTGCGCGAAGAAGTGCCCGTCATCGTCGGTGTTGCCCATGTCCCGCAGATCCGGGCTGTAGCTGTAGAGGTTCGAGAACGGGGGGCTGAAGATCTGGAAGTCGTGGCTGTTGCTCGGCAGATCACGGATGACCTCACAGCAGTCGCCGTTAAAGAGGCGGTAGTCCGGGCCCTCGACGGTGCGTCGGTGGGCTGGGCCCACAGCGAGGCGGACTCCGGTTCCCTGCACGGCGTCCTGGGTTGCCCGGATCAGGCGGTCCTGCATCGCGCGGTGCTCGCCTTCCTTCCGGCGGATGGTGCCCAGCACCGTCTGATGGGTGTCGGTCGTCACGAGGTGCACCTGCACGGGGCGTTCCTGGCCGTAGCGGTCGAAGCGGCCCACGACCTGGTACAGCTCCTCGAAGCTGTAATTCAGGCTCATGACGGCCGTGCGCGCGCAGTGCTGCCAGTTCATGCCCCACCCGGCGATAGACGGCTTGGTGATCAGGAGGCGGGCCCGGCCTTCACTGAAGGCACGGAGGCCCTCTTCTTTTTGCGCTGGGGTCATGTTGCCCCGGACTTCCAAGGCCTCGGGCAGCAGCGCGCGTAAGGCCTCTCCTTCTTCGTTCGTGTGCACCCACAGGGCCCAGGGCTCTTCAGGCTCGGCCGCGACCAACGCGGCCACCTGCGCCGCCCGCTCGGCCAGGGTCAACTTCAGTTCCTTGTGCAGGCTGGTCGCGCTGCCGGAGACCTGGCGAAACAGCGTGCCCTGTTCCTCGGCCGCGCCCGTGTGGTCCGTCTGCACCGTGTGCACGACATACTCGGGGGCTGGACGGGCGTAGCCGTCATCGGAGAACTCGGCCCCAAGGTCGCTGGGCAGCCGCAGGGCGCGGGCCCAGGTGCTCAGCCAGCGGAAGAAATCGGCCTCGCCATGGCGTTTGAGCCGGAAGGTCTGCGCGGCCGTGGTGTCGTTGATGAACCAGCGGGTCAGCATCTCGCCCGGTTCCATGAGCCCGAGGAATTCCGCATGGTTGCCCAGTTCCACGATGTCGTTCGGGCTGGGCGTCGCGGTGGCCGCCAGTCGGTAAGGGGTGGCGGCAAAGGCGTCGATCAGCGCCATCTTGGTGCGACCCATGAAGCTTTTCAGGATGCTGCTCTCGTCCAGGGCCACGCCGGCGAATGCGCCCACGTGCCCCGCGTCGCTCAAGGCCTCCAGCTTCTCGTAATTGGTCAGGATGACCGGTCCGTCCGGCAACGCGCCTCCGCTCCACACCGCCGCGGGCAGACCGAACTTGCGGGCCTCGGCCTCCAGCTGGAAGGTGACGGCCAGCGGGGCCAGGATCAGGGCGGGGCGGCCGGTGTGGGTGGCCACCTCGCTGGCCCAGGTGAGTTCCATCAGGGCCTTGCCCAGACCGCGCTCGGCGAAGAGGGCGGCGCGGCCTTGCTCGAGCGCCCAGGTCACCAGTTGGTGCTGAAAGGGTTTGAGGACTGTAGGCAGGGCGCCGGGGGTGAAGCCCAGCGGGGCCACGTCCACCACCTTGGCGTCTAGAAAGTCGCGGTAGGTGGTCACAGCGCCTTCACCCGGCCCTTCTCGATGCTCCCCGGCATGGTGCCCAGGCCCAGCAGGCAGACCAGCACGCTCAGCACCAGCAGCAAGGCATTCACCGCCAGCCAGGGCCGGCCCGCTTCCACCAGGCACACGGGAAACACCAGCACGCCGGTCGCCCCCAGGCCCGCGCAGGCCTCCCCATACGGCCGCAGGGTGCGGCGAGCGAACACGCGCAAGCGGCGCACGAATCGCCGGGGCCGGTGGGGCAGGCGGGCATGGGTCAGTCTTGGGGCGGGCTGGATCATCGGCGGTCCTCCACGAGTTCGCGCGCTGGGGTCATCGGCAGCGGCGGCAGGGGCGTGAACGGGCAGGCGTCCCGGCCCTCGATCAGGGCCAGACGCTCGGCGCGCAGGTGCATCAGGTCGTCGAACAACAACGCGGCCTGGGCCAGGGTGGTATCCGGGGCACTCAGGGCCGCCTGCGTCTCGCGCA
>NZ_JAIQXU010000065.1 GCF_020166395.1 Deinococcus betulae
ACGCCCAACCCGATGGCTCTCGGGCTGCGTATCGCGCGCCAGTTTTTTCTCATTTAACAGTCAAATTGTATTGAGGTCGGATATGGCTTCTACCGCGCCTGACCGTCGTTGCCCTGACATTGAAGAGTTGAAAACAGCATTTACACTGAGCCATCTGACTTCCCCCGAGGTGACTCATGTTCAAGCTGCGTGCCCCTGCTGGTCTCATCCTGCTCTCCGCTCTCCTGCCCGCCTGCGCCCCCACCGCCACGCAGCCCCCCGACTCCACCGCGTTGACTGCCGCCATTCAGCGCGCGGCCGCCTCGTCTCCGATCACGGCCCTCACGATGACACCGACCACAGGCGGCCTGCGGGTCAATGGTCGTCTGAATGGTCGCCTCTTCACCGCTCAGTTCCCTACTGATTGGAACCAGCAGGCCGTGTATTACACCCACGGCTATACCCTGCCGTCACCGGCGCAAGACACCGTCGCCACCGACCTCATCACTCAAGACGACACCGGCGGCCTCATCCCCGAAGCCTACCGTCAGGGCTTTGCGGTCGCCCGCACGGTCTACGACAAACGCGGTTTCGCGGTGCGCAGCGGCATTGAGAACACCATCGCCCTCAAGCGCTTTATTGACCAAGTCGGCGTGCAGCGCAGCTACGTCACCGGCGGCTCCATGGGGGGCAGCGTGTTGATGGGGCTCATCGAGAAATATCCCACGGACTTCGTGGGCGCGCTGTCGGCCTGTGGCGCGGTGAGTGACTGGCAATTTCAGGTCAAGTACCTCACCGATTTTCGGGCCGTGTTCAACTACTTCACGGCCGGGACGGCGTACGCGCTGCCTGGCACCGAAGACGTGACCCGCTCAGCCCCTGGCCTGAAAGGCGAAACGATGGTCAAAGCGCTGGGGCCACTCTTCCTGAAGGCCAAACTGAATCCGCGCGGCCCCGAGCAGCAACTCTTGGACCGGATCGTCAGTGCCGTGCCTGGTGTGCAGGCCAAGGCCGACATCACGACGTTCTTCAACACGCTGGCGGCCCAGTTGTTTGGCCTGGATGACATCAATGCCACAGCGGGCGGCATTTTTGTGCAGAACACGGACACGGTCTATACCAGTTCGCTGCTCTCTGCGGAAGACAACGCCGCGCTGAATAGAGGCATTCAGCGATACACGGTGTCCTCACCGGCGGCGGTCGCCTATCAACAAGACTGGTACAGCGCGACCGGGCGGTTTCAGACCAAGCTGCTGACATACCACAACACGGCAGACGCGCTGGTGCCGTTCGAGCATGAAGCGCGGCTGCGGGCCCGGGTCGAAGCGGCGGGGAACACCGCCAACCTGGTGCAGCAAGTGGTGGACCCGAAGCTGGAGACGCTGTCGCGGGTGTTGTTCCTCAAATTGGAGGGCGTGACGCACTGCGGGTTTACGCCCGCGCAGAATGTGTTTGCGTGGAACGAATTGCGCCAGTGGGTGGAGACCGGGACGCGGCCCCAGGATGGCCTGAATATTACCCGCCCGCCCCGCTAAGGCGAACTCCCCGAGGGGTCACCGCGTTTAGATGACGGTGGGCGACCTTAAGTGGCTCTCCATCACCCTGACTGCATCGGCTTTCTTCTGGAGGGTGGCCGGTAAAGTGGGCCTACGCCTTCTTCTCGCTCCACCACGGACCGTCTCCCCCTTCGGATGGACGCTGCCCAGGTCTGTTCGTGACGCGCCCCATCACCGTCGCGCTCACTCCCGCCCTCATTGAGTCGGTGCTGGCGTTGGCTTCCCCAGGTGACGAGCTGGACGAGCGCACGGTCATGAGCCAGATCGGCCAAGCGCTCACTCACGCGGTGCTGGCCGCGTTGGTGGCGCAGGGGGAGGTGACCCTGGTGCCTGGACCAAGCCATCTGCTCACTGCTGAACCACGTCTCCAATTCATCCTGTGGATGCATCAGCGTTCAGCTCGACGTTTCTCTATCCTTCAGCGGTAGATTGGGAACGTGACGGAACCTGCCTTCGTGTCCCAGTGACCGACGCCCCACTTCAACAAACTGACCCACTTGCTGCCGACCTGTTGTCCGATGGTTAAGGTGCTCTGAGAGAACTGGTTTTTCGTTTGTGAAGCGGTGTATTTGACCACGACGACATTTTTGCCCGGTTTGAGGAAAGGGGTCAGATCAAAGTTTCCATCGCTGCTGAGGGTACTCACGCTCTCGCCGTTGAGAGCGACATCAAATTGAGCAGGTTGAGACGGATGAAATTTCCCGAAGAGACTGACTTTCCCGAGTTTCCCGGCGCCAGACGGCTTCCCGATGAATGTGAAGGTGCTGGTGCCCGCTTTCGTGTAGACATCGGAGTCTTTCTTGAAAAGGGTTCGCCATTGACCGTTCTGCCCAGCACCCAGGGTCAAGGTGCTCTTGGAGAATCGATTTTCATTCTTTCCGGGATCAACGTTGACGGTAAGGGTGTTCTGACCTGCTTTGACCCAGGGCGTAATGTCGACGTTGCCGTCAGCGGCGCGGTGGAGGAGGAGCGTCTGCCCGTTGAGGGCGACTCGGAAGGTGGCGGGTTGCGACGGGTGAAAGTCTGTGGCGATGACGTACTGTTCCGCGTGGGCGACTGCGGTAAACGTGACCAGGAGGCTGAGGATGTGGAATTTCATCCCTGAGTGTGTCCGCCGACGAGTTATGAAGCATGAGACAGATCATTAGCGGGTTGTTGGAGAAGGGCTGCTGTGCGCTTCTAGCTGTACTTCGGAGAATATCCCCGGCGATTCAATTTTCATGTTAGATATGACTCGTGCTGCACAGCATTACTTAGTGGCCCGTGAATCTCCCCGCAAGTACAGCTAGACCCCTGGCAGTCGAACCGGGCGGAATTCATTCTGACGTGTCTACAGAGGGATGCGGTTCTGGTCAAAACAATCTTGGGGCTTGATTGACCGGGACACCACGGGAAACGAAGCGCGTTTCCAAGTGTGCTGTGCTGGCCGCATACTTTTGCTTTCGCCACCAGTATCGATTCGATTCGTGTCGTGACCC
>NZ_JAIQXU010000066.1 GCF_020166395.1 Deinococcus betulae
CCGAGGGGGCGACGCAGCTGCTGCGCTGGACCCCCCACACCACCTCGGGCGCCTGGGTGACCGTCGGGCAGCCCACCGCCACCACGGCCCAGCTGGGCGCGGTCAGCGCGGTGGCCACGGGCGTGCGGGACGCGGTGAGTTTCCCTGGGGTCACCGAGATGCTGGCCTCGCCCGTGGCTGCCGACCCCACGGTGGCCACCATCGCGGGGGGGGACCGGTTTCTCCCCATGGCCCAGCCGCCGAGCACCCCCATCAGCGGCCTGCACTTCCTCGTGCCGGGTGCCGGCTTCTACCGCAAACGCGAGGTCAATGGCCCGTTCGTGCTGAACCTGAGCCGGGTCCCGGTCGGGACCGACCTCAGTGACCGCCTCCAGGACGCCATGCTCGCGGCCGTGTCCGCTCAGGGCACCGGGCGCTACGGCGGCGAGCTCCACGTGTTGGCGCCTCCAGGCGCCAACTACACGCTCACCAAACAGATCGTGATTCCGGCCCGGTTGGTGGCGCGGTATCTGGGCGGCGGCATCGAGTCGGACAACCTGGAGGCGGGCAACACCGCGTTTCTGGTCCAGCCCACCGATGGCAGTACCAGTCTGTTCCGGTTCGACACGGCCAGTGTGCCTACCTTCGGGTACACCCGCACCGGCAGCCTGCTGGGCTTCAGTGCCAAGCTGGCCCAGGCGGCGCGGGGTCAGGGGTACATGTACGTGGACCTCAAAGACGCGGCCTACGTGGATGTGGGCGGCGAAACCAACCGCATCTACGTGGAGGGTTTCGACACCCTGTACCGACTGGACAACAGCATGGGCACGACCGTGCGCAATATCGTCTGCCGGGCGTTCGTGACCGGCATGCGGGCCACAGGGGGCGCGGCCCGGGTCAGCACCACGCATGTGGAGCAGGCCGTGACCTACAAGGGCGAAACCATCTGTGACCGTGCCCGGCACCTGGCGGCCGACAGCGTGTATGACCTGGTGACGCGGGACGTGGTGTACGAGTCCCTGCGCTGGATTGGCGACATTGAGCGCGGCAACCGCCTGACAGAGGACAACCCGTACGCGGAAAACATCCCCTGTGACGGGGCCGCGCGGCCCTGGTACAACCTGTTCGTGGCTGGGGTGTCGGCTCACCACGCCAATGCCCAGGGGTATTACGAAGCGCGGGGCGGCGTGATGGCGGGGTACAACACCGGCCCGGTCCACGACGACGGTGTGGGCTTCAACGTGGGGAGCGGGGAGTGCCACCTGTTCACCGACATCCGCCGCGTGCAGGCGCCGGTCCAGAGTGCGGCCAGCACAACACTGTTGGTGCTGGACCACCGGCCGGAGCAGACGGGGACGGCCAATCAGCCCGATGAGTACCGCCGGATTGCGGACTGGACGGTGGTGCGCGGCAGCGTGCGGCGCAATGTGATTGGTGGCGTGGGGCTGGCTACGCAGCAGACGGCGGTGCAGCGGCTGCGGGGGTATGGCCGGGGCCATGAGGTGCGGCCGGTGTATCAGACACACGAGAACGACTATGAGATGGTGGCGCTGACGCCGGGCGGCACACAGGGCATCTGGTTTCTCAACGGGCTGCGCAACCTGATGACGTTTGCTGGACCAGTAGGGCTGGCGCGGACCACGCGCGCGGCGCTGCCGCCGCCGTATCTGCTGGGGACCGTGCAGCTGGTCAGCAACCCTGAGGCCGGCAAACTCGCGCTGGTCATGGTGGGGGCGGCGGGCGGCAGCAACCAGTGGCAGTACCTGGACGGCACGGCCGTGGCGCTGACCTGAGCGGGGTGTCACGCGCCGCATCACCCTGAATCTATGTCCCACTCGCCCGCCCCAGGTCGCCAGCACTGGGGCGGCGGTTTGTTTGCTGGCCAAAGGAGGCCTATGCGCCGTTTACTCCTACTGCTGATCCTGCTGCCCAGTGCGGCCCTGGCCCTGCTGGTCGTGCCCCCTGGACCCCCCGCCTGCCGCCTGCAAGTGGTGCCCGATTACACCCTGGGCGTGACCTTCCGCGCGGCGCTGCGCCTCGCCCCCGGTTGCCCGTTCGGCACGGTGCTGCGCGTGCGCAAGTCCAGCACCACCAGCACAAGGCGCAATGGTGCCCCCTACCAGCCCATCAAGCCCGAACAGGGCGCCTGGGAAGTTGGGGCCGCCGGGCAGCCCCTGAAGTCACCCGTGCCCAGGAGTGAACTCTGGACGCTGTACACCTGGCGCTGGGAGTACAACGCGGCTCGGGCCGGTCAGCCCGAGCGCTGGCGTCCTGGGGAGGTACTCCGTGCAGCGCCGTGAGTCCCGCTTCCGCGACCCCGTGTTCTGGGACGGGGCGGCCTGGGCCCTGCGCATGGTCCTGGTGGCCGCGCACCTGCTGTTCGGGCTGGTGGCCATTCTCCGCCCGAACATTCCGCTGCTCTTCCAGGGCTACAGCGCGTTTGACGACAGCTTCGGGTTCAACCTCTGGGGCCTGTGGCACCTGGGCGCGGCCGTGCTGCTCTGGCGGGTGCCGACCCGCGTGCCGTTCGGGCTGCTGACCACGGCCTTCAGTGCGTTCTGGATGTTCTTTACCGGGACGATGTTCTGGGTGGGGGCGGAACTGATCTTCGGCAGCGTGGTGTTCTATCTGTTCGGCGGGTACGGGCTGGCGCTGTTCACGCGGTCGCTGTGGCTGTACCTGGTGCGCGTCGAGTGGTTCCAGCACCGGGTGCTGCGGTGGCCGCATGCCCGTTGACGACACCACCAAGGA
>NZ_JAIQXU010000067.1 GCF_020166395.1 Deinococcus betulae
AGTCTTGAGGGCGTGCATGTCGTTCAGGATGACTTGGAAGCGTTTGGGCGCCTGCTCGATCCCGTCAAAGCGGGCGGGGCGGTCCGGGGTGCGGTTCACGGCCTCGTGGATGGTGTCTCTGAACTTGGTGGGCAGGGCGGTTTCGAGGCAGATCATGGGGACACCGGGCCGCTGCCAGGCCTGCCCCACCAGGACGCCGTCGGTGGTGTGCGGGTTGATCAGGCGCCTGAACTGCTTGTTCACGTCACGAATGGTGCGCAGGCGGATGCTCTGCTAGGGCGGCTGTGGGCAGTACGGAGGCCAGGGTTCGAGGTGGTGGACGAGTGGTAGCGTTCCCTGCTTATGGTGTTGAAGGCAAGCGAATCATCACCCGCTGCTCGGCTGGAATCTGAGCCGGGTCATACGTCCATCGTCTCGGCGCCGATTGTATGCCGGACGTGACGGCAGGGTGCGCTGAGTGGCTCAGTTCGTCAGGGTCCTGCTGCCCTAGATACTGGGCATACAATAGACCTTTACCTAT
The DNA here is from genome assembly GCF_020166395.1 of Deinococcus betulae. Lineage (NCBI taxonomy): Bacteria > Thermotogati > Deinococcota > Deinococci > Deinococcales > Deinococcaceae > Deinococcus > Deinococcus betulae. Next base: position 521 of record NZ_JAIQXU010000067.1, read on the forward strand.
ACGCGAAACGGAAAAGTCTGGGCCCAGCAGGCGCGGTGCCGCCCACTGCTGCGCCACGAGAGCCACATCGATGATGCGCAGCTGCTCTGCCCTGCGAACATTGCCAGCACCAGGCGGAATGGAATCAGTCAGCGGCTCATGCAGTTGCACCAGCCAGGTGGCCTGCCCGCCTGCAATGGACGGCAGCACCTTATAGATCGGTGGCCCCAGCACAGTCGAGATGGGCAGATCGTCCTCAAACATCAGGAGTCGCCAGTGGTCGGCGGCGTCATCGCCCATGCTGACACTGTCCCGGTCAAATGGGGCGTGCAGCAGACCAGGCCGCAGCACGTCGTGCTCATGCCCAAGGCGGCGGGCTTCCCACTCATCCAGGACGGGCTGACGCGGCGCCTTGGCCCGGCGTGGGGTCCGGCGCAGGAAGGGACGCAGAAGCAGCAAGAGCACCAGCACGGCTCCGCCGCCCAGCCCCTGAAGCAACCAGTCCGGTGGGGTCATGCTGGATAGGGTAACGGTGAGCTGACGACCAGTCAAAACTCGTGACGCACCGAAAAAGTCGGCTCGTGTAGCGTGTTTTCTGCGATACCATTGCTTCCTCTACCCGCGCCGCCCTGCTTCTGGGGCGGCGCATTGTTGTGCTCAGCTGACCCGTGCAGCTCAGCCCTTGACCACCGAACACCTCTTGAAGAACGCTGAACAGGCTCTATGCTCAACGGATGCCTGATGCTGCCGAAGCTTCTGAAGTGCTCCACTTGACCCTGGGCGGGGTGTCCGTGACCGGCTTCGTCACACCAGCAGAACTCACCGCCATTGACTCTGGCGCTGCTGTTGATGTCGTCATGCGCCGGGTGGTGGCCGTGCACCAGGATGTGGGCGAGGACGTTCCGCTCGGGGACGTGGCCTGCACGTTCATTGGTGGAGAGCCGTCTCCATTTGTGCCGGAATAGGTCGCCATAGAGCGAAGGGGCACAGGCATCACTTCCCACACATTTTTGGTCAGCCCAATTGCTATTTTTCTCGCACACAGCAGTGTTTTTCCACATATCGACGACACCGAGGCTGTCACCCAAGCAAAACTCAGCCTATGAACGAAGCGCTGACCGCCGCCGAAGAAGCCAAGCAAGCCGCCCCGGACGGCAACTTTGCCGAAGCCCGCACCCTGCTGGGCAGAATGGAGGAGCGCCTGGAGGCAGGCAAGGGCGGCAACGCCGCCCATAACGCTTGCCGCCTGAAAATCCTGCGCGTGGAGGCCGAGGCCTGCGCCCTCCTGAAGGCGGCTGGCGAGGAGACTGAGCCTACCCCTGCACTCACTCCTATACCGCTCGGGCCTTCTGGGTGGCCAACGTCACCCATTCACTCGAGGCCTCGAAGGTTCGGGGGATGCAAGATCAAGGTCGCCATGTATGAGCACGAGGCCCTGCTCAAAATAGGGTGCAGTTACGTGGCCAAAGCCTGCTGTTGTCCCGTACTCAGCATGTGGGGAGCGTCCCGGTTGCCTTGACGTCCGTCTCGTCAGCCCGCGAGCCCCAGGTCGCGATACCGGGTCACCGCCAAAATAGCCGGCACCGCAAGGCTGCCCACCATATTGAGGGAATGTGCGGGCAGATGCAGGGGTGAGCACGTGGTCCACCGTGCCCTGAGCGCAGCAGGCCCGTGACCATCCAGACCCATGAGTGAGCGTTCCGGATGTCGCTCCACATCCCTGCTGGATGTGGGCGGAGACGGCTTGATAGAGGCGGGGCGCGTTCCCGATGGCATTTTCGGTTCTCACAAACAGAAAGTGTCCCTTACCTGGAACGCTTTCCCTCACTTTGTGTCAGGCGATCAGCCACGTCGTGACAATTTTGAGAGGCAAATTTACTGATGATCAATGCATATTTGCAGCCCTTCCTTGCTGCTTCAGAGCTGCTGACTGACATGGCTCGACCTTAAGCTGTGCTCGACCAGCTCGCTCTTTGTCC
>NZ_JAIQXU010000068.1 GCF_020166395.1 Deinococcus betulae
CCCGAAGTACAGCTAGAGAGCCTCCGGACAACACTGTAGGTCGGCTGGCAGCTCGTTTTTCATCTGCTCTCATAAAACTTATCAGGCCGTCAGTCGTTGTCTTGAGAAAAAGATGAGTTCTTGGAAAAATGTAAGTGAAGTTTGGTAGTCACTTCTGCACGACAGCTGACATTGCGTGGAATAGCCTATAAAAACCAAAGGCGCAAATCGTCTTTTGGTTGTCGCGAGCTATTCAGCCGTTAGATGTCGTCTCTGTATACCGAGCAGAGGAGATATAAGGCATGGTCGAGATATGCATCGCATGATCTCTGTTCATCTCTCATGCTACTAACTTAGGAGTTATATGAAGAGATTTCCTATACTTTTTGTCACCCTTGCCCTCTTCCTTTCTGCATGTGGCAGCAACACAGGACCAGTAGAAAACTCTGAATCGAGCGCTGGAAAACCTATCAACACGGAAGCCATAGTATTTGATACTTCTGACAGAAACTCACTCTATGCGTTGCGCGTAAATGGATTTAGTGACTTTAAGCTACACTCCTATGTAGATGGAATAGAAAGAGCATCTAAGATTGCCAACGGCACGGATTTTATTGTACTTGGCGCCGTATTCACCATAAATCCCAAATTTGCCTATATTTCGTTGCGCAAATCAGTCAATGGCAGTTCGCAAGATTCAGTAGCTCTCTATAATATCGAAAATGACACCATAGAGAAAGAAGTGAGCAATCTCTATAGTCAAGAGATTTCTGGGACAGTATACAATAGCCTCCACCTTGAGGGAAATAAACTTCAGTTTGTTGCTCAGAGAAATACAGGTCCTGATCAAGAGCTTCCAATGCCAGATCAGTTTGAATTGAATATCGAATGTGGGAATAACTTAAGCTGTGGTACAGTCAAGGAAATGACAGCGGGAAACGACATTGCTTTTCAATCGCTGCTTAATGAAAAGCTGAATAGCCACCAGAGCAGCATCTCAAGTCAAACCCTCTCTAGTCAGGCACTGGCCGTACAGATGTATTGGCCTAAGGGCGTGAGTGGTCATCACTATCCAGGCTCTTCCTTCCACTCAGGCAGGGATGCCTATTCTCTAGATATAAATCGAGGCGGAGGTGAAGCTGATCACGGAGATCCCGTCCGGGCTGCCGCTCAAGGAAAAGTAATCGAAGTGATACGCAGCACGGCAATCAATACTTACGGCAATCGAGTGCGCATCCAGCACTCTAATGGGTCGGTAACACTTTACGCCCATTTGTATACAATTGCCCCTACGGAGGGAGCCCTAATAGCCGCGAAGGAAAGTGTTGGGACAGTCGGCAATACAGGACTTGATTTATCTCAACCAAACGTTGCTTCACATCTTCACTTTACGTTGTACGATACTGCCGGGAATGGAACATACATTGCCAATAGCTACTATCCGATTTACGCTCGTGTTGGAAGCACTACGGCAACTTGCCAAAACATTACTACAGACATGAGAGATGGAAGGGAATATTTTCCCTGCTAATCAAAATATGAATAGATATGGCGACTATAAACACATATTTATGATCTAAGATACTATATTGATATAGGGAATGGTCCGATCATTCCCTATATCTTCTAATTATTATGGCGACGAAACACATATAAATATGTTCTCATGGAAGCCTATACCGTCTCACGAAAAGTGATTTAAGCTTAGTTCATGAAGGAGCAAAAATAGATGAAAAGTATCACTATGGGTCTCGTGATCTCGACTTTCTCTGTCGCACTGCTAACGTCAGCTGGGAAAAATGTAGTAGGAATGCCTTTATATACATTTCAAACTAAATCTGGCGCTCAAATTTACACAACTGTGTATATGAATAAAGGAATTAAAACTAGATCAGATCAGCTTTACTACAGAGCGAACAGCAATTCAAAAGGAAATGTACTATTCAATGCCAGTGACTATGGAAAAGGTTCCGTACTTCTAAATGCAGTTATGGGAAGGCCCAATACAGTATATGTGTTGGCCAATATCTCAGGGAGCAGAGGAACCGAAAGTACGGTCTTCAGCATAAGTACTGACACTAAAAAAATCTTAGGCAAAGTAAGGCTCTTCAATTTAGGAATCGACAATGTTCTGCCAAATCCGTTTATTTATGAGCCATCGACAAACACCGTTAAAGTAAATGCCAGCCGGGGCTACTCCAACAAAAATGGAACAGTATCCTCTAGATCTGGCTTCTTCTGGATCGGATTAATCGAAACGAATGCAGCTATTATTAAGAAATCTCAATTTGACTAAATGATGGCACTCCGTTGACTTATCAAAGGAATACCCTCCTGAA
>NZ_JAIQXU010000069.1 GCF_020166395.1 Deinococcus betulae
CCCGAAGTACAGCTAGGCCCTGTGACTCTGCAAGAAGCGAAAGGTGCGTTGAGCGGGGAAGAGCTAGATGCTTCTCGCTTCTGAACCTCGCGGGATTTGGCAGACTTCACGCCAGTCCCTCTTGCTGCTGCTCACTTCGCCTCAATCCTTACTGCAAACAACACAGTCTGAGCCCCTCTGCCGCATGTGTCCTTGCTCAAGTCAATCGTTACTTGCGGTCACATGGGCGTCAGCCCTGCGCGTAGACTGCGGGTATGAAGCCCCGTGCATTCGCTGTTCTGTTTGCCCTCCTGGCTGCCCAGGCGTCTGCCCTGACCATCCGGGGCACCGTGGAGGGCGCCGTTACCGCTGACACGCGGGTGGCCGCCGTGGTGGTCAATCCTTACGGTCAGGCGGTGCAGGAAGTCTCGTCGGTGCCAGTCGAGGGGGGCCGCTTTACCCTGGAACTGCCCGTCGCCGCCCCGACCGCCCGCGCCCAGGTGACCCTGACGCCGCAGAACGTGAACTGGCCCGGTGTGATTGACCCCATTCAGGTCAGCGGGCAGGCGCAGGTGGCCGAGCTGAAGTTCTTTACCTACCGTGACCTGAACAACAACGGCCGCCGCGATGAAAACGAGGCCCTGCGCGACGTGTTGCCCACCCTGAACGGCGGAGGCCTGTTTGTGGCCTGGGTCAATACTGACGTGACCGTCAAGGCCAACAAAGGCTATGAGGCCAGCTTCAAACGCGGCTGGAACGCCTTTATCGTGGATGTAGGCCGGGCCGTCAAAGTCCAGCCGTTTGCGGACAGTACGGTGGTCTCGGTTCGTCTGGCGCGCTGATGCTGGAAGAAGAGGCTGGCGGGAGAGTCTCGCCAGCTTTTGATATGCATACTTTTATGTATTGGAATAAGAAACAAAAAAAGTGTAAGCATATAAAATCGTGAATCTATTCACTTATAATCGTAGTTTTTAGCTTCCGAAGGGAAGGGGGCGCCTCCCCCTATGGCAAGCGCCCCCTCTTTAGCACACCAATTCGACAGTGCGTTCGTAGGCCCGCAGATACTGAGGCACAATCAGGCGCGGGTGAAATCGGCTGATGGCCGCCTCGCGTCCTGCTGCGCCCATCTGAACGTAGAGGTCACGGTTGCGGAGCACCCGCAGCGCCGCGTCGGCCATCCGGTCCACATCACCGACATCGGCCAGAAAGCCGGTCACGCCTTCCTCGACCACCTCGGGAATGCCGCCGGCGCGGGCGGCCACCACCGGCACCTCGCAGCTCATGGCCTCCAGCGCGGCCAGGCCGAAACTTTCCTGCTGACTGGGCAGCAAAAAGAGGTCGCTGATCCCCAGCACTGTCTCGACATCCGGAAACGACCCCAGAAAGTGGGTGCGGCCAATCACGCCCAGTTGCTGGGCCAGTTCGAAGGCGCGAGGACGCTCGGGGCCGTCGCCAATCATCAGCAGCCGCGCCGGAATCTCGCTGGCCACGCGGGCAAACACCTGCACCACGTCGGCGGCGCGTTTGACCGGGCGGAAATTGCTGACGTGCACCAGCAGCGCCTCATCCGGGTGGGCAAAGCGGGCGCGCACAGCTGGGTCCGTCACGCGCACAAAGCGTTCGCTGTCCACGAAGTTATGAATCACCTCGATCTCGCGCTCGACCCCAAACACTTCCTGGGTGTGCTGCGCCAGATACGCCGAGACGGCTGTTACATGGTCGCTGCGTTCGATGGCGTGGCGGGTGGTATGGCGAAATGCTGGCTCCAGGCCCACCAGTGTCACGTCGGTGCCGTGGAGGGTGGTCATCACGCGCGTCTTGCCGGTCATGGCGCGGGCGTGAATGGCCGCCGTGGCATGGGGAATGGCGTAGTGGGCGTGCGAGAGTTCCACGCCGTGTTCCTGAATGACCTCGGTCAGGGTATTGGCCGCCGCCAGTTCGGGGTAGGGCTGATCGAACAGCGCGTAAGCGTAGCCGCTGACCTGATGAAAGTAAGGCCCACGCATGCTGCCGTGGCCAGCCAGGCGAAAGGGCTGCGCGGAGCCGACAAAATGGACCTCATGGCCGGCGCGCGCCACCTGCACGCCCAGTTCGGTGGCAACGACCCCCGAACCGCCTGCACTGGCATGACAGAGCACCGCGATTTTCATGGCCCACCCGCAGCCGAGAGAAGAGAAGCTGACGCATTCATGAGTGCGGAGTATAGTCGCCGCCCGTCTGGGGAATGGTTGCCGGCCATCCCATCCGGCAGTGCCTG
>NZ_JAIQXU010000070.1 GCF_020166395.1 Deinococcus betulae
AAATTCATTGACCTCAGCGGCTGATGCCCTGACTGTCAACCCCTATTCGAGGTAAGACTCATCTTTTATGCTGCTTGCGACACTGATGAATGCCCAGATCAGCGAATCCTATCTTGATTCAAAACTTTGAGACAATGTTTCCAACACTAGGTCCAATTCCGACTAAACCACTCCGATTGATAAAAGTGATGGGTTTACATGACGCAGCAGCCTACTTTCAAAAGAAAGCACTTCGTTTACAGTCAACGGCATGAACGACTCGACCACCATTGTCAGCCGCTGCGACGCCACGACCTGCCGCTTCAACAGCGATATGGCCTGCACCGCCGGCCAGATTGAAGTGAGCCTGAGCGCCCAGCAGGCCCAGTGCCTGACCTTCAGCCCGGCCAGCGACGCCCAGAGCGACCAGCCCAGCGCCCAGAACTAAGCGGCACATCTGCGAAGGCCTCCGGTGACACCGGGGGCTTTTTTGATCCCTTCAGGGTGCAGACATGCGGAAGCCCGGAATACCTGATGCCTCTTTCCGTTAGTGGTTGCGGCATTGGCCAGCAGCGCCGCAAGCGGCAGGAACAGAGGTCGCCCGAACCGCCTCCCCGACCCCAGGTGGGCCGGCGCGGGTCATTTCTTCATCCTGAACGCGCTACCCTGTTCTCTATGTCGGACGCTCTCCTTACGCTGGAAATCGAGAAACTGGTCGCCGGAGGTCTGGGGCTGGCCCGTGACGAATCCGGCGTGGTGCTGGTGCGCGGCGCGCTGCCGGGTGAACAGGTCACCGCCCGCGTGCGCGCGGGCAAGGGCGTGCGCCAGGGCGAGGTCGTGGAGGTGCTGCGCCGCAGCCCCCAGCGCGTGGACGCCCCCGAGTTGCCCACCGCCGATCTGGCCCACGCGACCTACGCCGCGCAGCTGGAATACAAGCGCGCCTTTGTGGAAGAAGCCCTGAGCCGCATTGCCAAGGTGCGCCACGGCGTCTCGCCCACCGTGCCCAGCCCAGACGCCTGGGGCTACCGCAACACCGCGCAGTATCTGGTGACGCCGCAGGGCCTGGCCTACCGCGAACGCCGGGGCAAAGAGCCCCTGGTGGTGCAGCGCGACCCCCTGGTCATGCCCCAGATTCAGGCGGTGCTGGACAAACTGGACCCCGCGCAGCTGGACCCCGCCACCGAGGTCGCCTTTCGCGCTAGCCGCCTGACCGGCGAGGTGGTGGCCGCCCTGATCGGGGCCGGCGAGCCCAAACAGTTCCTGCGCGCCAGTGACCACCTGATGGACGCGGGCGTGGTGGGCGTCTCGCTTGCCCAGCCGGCCGGGCGCCGCTTTAGCGCCGGGGTGCGCCTGATTGCCGGCGAAAGCGAAATCCGCGAGCAGTTTGGCAACGTGCAGGTGAGCGTGTCGGCCACCGGCTTTGCCCAGGTCAACCCCCAGGCCGCCGGGCTGGCCTACCTGCGCGCCGCTGAACTGGCCGGCGAAGGGGAACACGCCGTGGACCTGTACGGCGGCGCTGGCGCCATCGGGCGACACCTGGCCCCGAAGTTCCGCCGCGTGACGGTGCTGGACGCCGCCCCCGAGGCGCTGGCCCGTGGTCGGCAGGATGTGGCCCAGAGCGGCGAGAAAAACGTGACCTTCAGGAACGGCGACGCCGCGCGCTTCTCCGAGCTGGGCACCGATGTGATCGTGGTGGACCCGCCCCGCGCCGGCCTAGAGGAGGGCGCCCGCGACCATATTCACGCCAGCACTGCAGACCGGCTGGTCTACGTGTCGTGCGACCCCGCCACCTGGGCGCGCGATGTGGGGGACCTCGTGCGCCGGGGCTGGAAACTGGCTGAAGTAGCGCCCCACGACTTTTACCCTCAGACTAGTCACGTTGAGATTGTCAGCGTCCTGAACCGCTGACAGCGGGACTC
>NZ_JAIQXU010000071.1 GCF_020166395.1 Deinococcus betulae
GGCCTTGAGGGCGTGCATGTCGTTCAGGATGACTTGGAAGCGTTTGGGCACCTGCTCGATCCCGTCAAAGCGGGCGGGGCGGTCTCGCCGGACGCTGAACGACTCTGGTCGCCATCTCCTGAACTTGCCACTGCATTCTTGCCCGTGCGCTTGACTCGGTACAACGTTTGATCGGCTTGCTCCAAGAGCGCTGCAAACTGCACGCCCGCGTTGGACACCCCTACACTCACCGTCACCTGCAGGTCAGGGGCCACCTCGTCAAACGACAACTGCCGAACGGCCTCCAACATGATCTGACAGGTGGGCTGGAGCGCGGCTGAGCCTGGTCGCACCACAATGAATTCCTCACCCCCAAATCGCGCCACGAGGTCCGACGAGGCGGCCTGCTGCTGCAGGACCTGCGCAACCCGTTGTAACACCAGATCACCCACGGTGTGCCCCCAGGTATCGTTGATCTGCTTAAAATTATCCAGGTCCAGAAGAGCAACCGTGACCACTGTGCCGTCCTCTTGCCACTGTTCAGCCTGGTGGAAGAGCGCCAAACGGTTGGCCAGGCCCGTCAAGTAATCCGTCTGGCTCAACTGGGTCATCTGCCGATTGAGCCGTTCCAACACTGCGGCGTGCTCCTGTAATGCGGCGTTTTGCCGCCGGGTCTCTTCAAGCGTCAGCAGGCTCTCAAAGGCCCGGGCGACGTAGCGGCGCTGGCCCAGGGCCGCGGTCTGCTCGTACTGCACGCTTTTACGGAGGGTGACCAGAGCCTGGGGGAAGTTGCCTTCCGCTTCATACGCAGCACTCAGCTGGCTGTACAGCACAGGGAGATACTGATGGTTCTCTTCGTCTTCGAGAAGCGCGGGCAGCGGCGCCAAGCGGGCGATGACATCTTGTGGGGACATGCGGCGGGTAAGGGCCAGCCACGCTTCAACTTGCACCTCCGGGTTCAGGTTGGTCTCAGCGAGTGTCTGCAAGCGGTTTTCTGCAAAATGGCCTTCAGCGGACCGGCCCAACCGATCAAGCGTGGCGACAATCGAACTGAGCGTGAAGGCTTCCACCAGTGGGCGAAGCGTGACCGCTGGGCAATGTAGGGCCTGGGTGTAGCACAACAAGGCGGCTTCGTAATGGCCCCGGTCCTGCTCAAGGTCGCCCAGATTGATATAGGCGAGCGGCAGGCTAAGAGGTTCATCCACAGTCTTGAACAGCGCCAGCGCTTCCCGCAAATAGTGGCCTGCTCGTTCGGGATGGACGAAGCGGAGCATGGAGGCGAGATCATGCAGGCCAATAGCTTCCGTGACGACATCCCCCAGGGTGCGGCCCACCTGAATCTGCTCCTCAAGGTAGTGGAGGGCTTCATCAGCCTGGTTGAGGCTGTACGCGAGGCACGCGGCGGTGTTCAGGGCGCGCCCGGTCCAGACATTGGGGGGGTGCTGATGCAGGGTATCGAGGGCCGGGGTAAGGAGCGGCTTCACTGCACTCAGCTGACCGATCCGCCAGAACAGGTAGGCGAGGAGGACTTGCCCTTCCAAGGCACCGGGCAGGAGGCGCGCCCACTGTTCAGCTTGTGCGGGGTTAAGGTCGCGTGCTGCCCAGGCGTGTTCCCAGAATGCCGTGTTCATGGTGTCTCCTCGTCGTCAGGGCCTCGCCCTGCTGGGAGCATCATGGCGGCTGGGCTCTCTCCAAATCTTGACAAGTCGAGACAACAGGAGCCCAAACCTTCAGAGCGCAAAGCAGCTCAAACACGCGTGTAGGGG
>NZ_JAIQXU010000072.1 GCF_020166395.1 Deinococcus betulae
AGGCTGTGCGTTCCTTGACTCGCAAGAGACACACGGCTGCCAGTCTCTGTGAAACGCGTTGCTGTGTGCAGCGGCAAGAAGGCCACCTGAATTGCAGGTGGCCTCGGTCAAGTGTGCTGTGTGTAGTCTGGCTCAGCGGGTGTAGAGGAGGCGGTTGGGGCTGCCGGCCCCCGCATTCGTGACTTTGTTGGGGGTCGAGCTGCTGATGATCGCGTTGGTGACGCTGCTCGTGCTGTTGGCCCCCAGCGCCAGTTCCAGCACCGCCGCCCCCGCCACATGGGGGCTGGCCATGCTGGTCCCGCTGATCGTGTTCGTCGCTGTGTTGCTCGTATTCCAGGTGCTCGTGATATTTGTTCCTGGCGCAAAGAGGTCCACGCAACTCCCGTAGTTCGACGAACTGGCCCGCGCGTCACTGCTCGTGCTGTTCCCCACGGTAATGGCGTTGGCGGCGCTGGCGGGGGAGACGTTACAGGCGTTCTGGTTCTCGTTGCCGGCGGCCACCACCATCACCAGGTTGCGGCTGGCGGCGCTGTTCACGGCGTCATTCACCGCCTGGCTAAAGCCGCCCCCCAGGCTCATGTTCGCCACGGCCGTCGCGCTGCCCTTGTTGCCCACGGCCCAGTTCACGCCTGCAATCACGCCTGAGTTGCTGCCCGACCCCTGGCAGTTGAGCACCTTCACCGCCACCAGCGTCACACCTTTGGCCACGCCGTAGGTGCTGCTGCCCACCGTGCCGGCCACGTGCGTGCCGTGTCCCTGGCAGTCGCTGTTGTTGCCGTCGCCGGTGGTGTTCGTGCCCCAGATCGCGCGCCCCCCAAAGTTGGTGTGGGTGGTCCGAATCCCGGTGTCGATGATGTAGGCCCTCAGGCCGCTGCCGGTGGCGTCGTAAACGTAGCTGCCGTTCAGGGGCAGGTTGCGCTGGTCAATGCGGTCCAGGCCCCAGGTGGCGCCGGTCTGGGTGGCGGTCATGTGCATCAGGCCGTCCTGCTCGATGTACTTGACGCGGGGGTCACGGCGCAGGGTGGCGAGGTTCTGGGCGCTGAGCTTGGCGGCAAAGCCCTGAATGGTCTGGGTGTAGAGGTGCTGGACCGTGACGCCCTGGGGGTCGAGGTTCAGGCTGCGGATCAGGCCGCCGGCATCCTGAACGGTAAGGTTGGCGGCGGCGTCCTGGAGAACCACGATGTACTGGCCAGGAATGGCCTCGGGGTTGCTGGTGCCCAGGAGGGGGGCGCCGGCCGAGGGGGCAGCCGCCGTGTCAGGGGCGTGGGGGACGGTGCTGGTACCGCAGGCCGCGAGCAGCAACGAAAGCGCAAGAGCAGAAGTCAGGGTACGTCCGTTCATGGTGATCCTCCTGGAATGAGTTCACACCACTGGTGTGCCGGCGAGGCGCCAAGCAGAAAGCATGGGTCAGCGCAGGGACAGTCACTGTGTTGTGGGAACCTGGACGATCATAGTCATTGAAACGGACGGCTGACATGAGAACAGGTCGTACTGGGCCACCAGACAGTCGCGCCCTTCTCTCCACTTCGTCCGGTGGAGGGATGCTGGGGAAGGTGCTGCTCGCTGCGACAGATTGTCGACGCTGTCAATCGGGGCATACTTGACTTACCTCGAATAGGGGTTGACAGTCAGGGCATCAGCCGCTGAGGTCAACGAATTTCAGATTGTGTGCGAGGACGTTC
>NZ_JAIQXU010000073.1 GCF_020166395.1 Deinococcus betulae
TGGCCGTCCACGCCTCGTGCGCTTTATTGGTTGAGGGATGAGGGGCACCAAGATGACCCACTATTCATTCGCCACCCGCACACTTATTACCCAGTTTCCGGATCACCTCTAGACTGAGGGGGCGATGCCAAGGACGCGACGACCCGGGCGGGGCTGGCTGTTCACCGTGATCAGTGCCGTCCTGATCGCCGGGTTCCTGAGCAGCAGCGTGCTGGGGTACGTGGTGGCGCAGCAACAGCTTCGCCGCACCGTGGTGGACGAGATGTTACCCCTGACCGGCGACAACGTGGCCGCCCAGATTCAGAGCGGCATTCAGCGGCCGGTGTTCATCTCGTCGGAAATGGCGAACAACACGTTCCTGCGCGACTGGCTGCAAGAGGGCGAGCAGGACCCGGCGCGCGTGCAGGCATACCTGCAGGCAATTGAACGTCAACACTCGCCGCGTGCGGCGTTCGTGGTCTCCGCCCGCACGGGGCGGTACTACGGCCCGGACGGATTGGTGAAAACCATGAGCGCCCGCACCCCACAGGACGCGTGGTTCTACCGCGTGCAGCAGCTGAGCGCCCCGTACGAGCTGAACGTGGACGTGAACCCTACATACGGTCAGGAGCCGCTGGTGTTCGTGAACTACCGCCTGCTCGCCCCGGACGGCACGTTCCTGGCGGCGACCGGGGTGGGGCTCACGCTGGAGAACGTCCAGCAGCTGCTGCGGTCGTACGACGTGGAATTCCAGCGGCACGTGTACTTTCTGGACGCGCAGGGCAGGGTCGTGCTCGACAGCCGGGCCGACGGGCCAGACGGGCGGAACATCCGCGAGCAGCCAGGCCTGAAGGTCATCGCAGACGCGCTGCTGTCGGACCGGGGCGCGGCGCAGCGGCTCACGTACCGCGCGGGCGGCGCGCAGTATCAGGTGAACGCGCGCTTCATTCCGGAACTCCGTTGGTTTCTGGTCGTGGAGCAGAACGAGACGCGCGCCCTGGCCCCCCTGCGCCGCGTGCTGCTCCTCAGCGCCCTGATCGGCCTGGTGGCGACGACCCTGGTCCTGGCGGCGGTCCTGCCGACCGTCGCCCGCGACCGGCAACAATTACGCCGCGCCGCGCTGACCGACCCGCTCACCGGACTGAAAAACCGCGCGGCGTTCGACGCGGCCCTCGCGGCGCGGCGCGAGGAGGACGGGGCCGTGACGCTGGTGCTGTTCGACCTGGATCACTTCAAAGCTGTGAATGACCGATTTGGGCATCCGGCGGGAGACGAGGTGTTGCGGCGCCTGGCGCACACGGTGCAGGCAGCGGTACGGCGAGGCGACCTGCTGGCCCGTTGGGGGGGCGAAGAATTCATTCTGATGATCGAGGGCACGGCCCTGGAGGGCGCGGCCGTGGCGCAGAAGGTGCGGGCGGCGGTGGCGGACATGGAGTCGGGCGTCCCGGGGCTGCACGTGACGGTCAGTGTGGGCGTGGCGAGCCTGCGCGCGGGGGACGCGCCGCGCGACGTGCTGACCCGCGCGGATGAGGCGCTGTACCGTGCCAAGCAGGGCGGCCGCAACCGCGTAGACATCGCCTCCGAAGCGGACATGCGTTCCACCTCACCGACCTGACAGCGACGTTAACGGGAGGCCCTCACGCCCAGGTCAGGTGGGCGCGCGGGCGAGCAGGTGCCCCTCAATGAA
>NZ_JAIQXU010000075.1 GCF_020166395.1 Deinococcus betulae
CTGTACTTCGGGGAAATTCAGGGGCCACTGAATAAGGCTGTGCAGCACGAGCAATACAGACGCGGACGTTGGGAACGCCGGGGAGGCTCCCCGGCAATCTCCCGTCTGATGGCCGGCACAGAGTCGCCAAAGAAGCCGTTGAGCTGGGCCAGTCGCAGCCATTGCAGGAACAGCAAAGCCACCAGACACAGGACCGAATGGTGGTGCAGGCCCTGCCAGGTTCGCCCTTCAAAATGATCCAGCCCCACTTCCTGCTTGAGCTCTCGGTGGCCCAGTTCACACGCCCACCGTTGTTTGGTCACCCGAACCAAATGATCAAACGATGTCTCCGGCGGCAAATTGCAGAGGTAATACTTTCGTTCTCTGCGGGCACGCTGCTCCCCGATCACCCATGCACCTTCTCCTGGAAGGTGCTGTCCGCGGGCGTTCTCGTTTCCGTCCGCCAGCCGAACATACTTGGCCGCGAATGTCCCCATCAGTGGCCCTTTCGTGCCCTGGCGCCATATGACGCGGCGCCACTGTTCGCGGCTCAGCACGGTCTCGATCGTTTCCGCCTCCTCAGATGGGGTCGGATATTTCTGCGGCCGCCCCCGGGCGTGCTCCGGAATGGGGATCAGATGCACGTGTGCAGGGTAAACCCGCTGGGTGCGGATCGTTCCCACGGACCACCGCAAGCCTCGGTCGGTCAGGGCGCGTCGAAATTTTGCGTTCACTCCATATCCTGCGTCAGCGAGGACCATCCCGAACTGCACACTTCCCACCAGATCGTCGATCTCCCGCAGGGCGAGTTCCCATTTGGTGGATCCCAGTAGGTGTTCCACAGGAACACCCGCCTGCACGCACCGCTCCGGGTTTGTTGACCATTCCGACGGCAGAAACAATTTCAAGCGTAGGGGAATGGGAATCTCATCGCGCGCCAGCGTGACCGACACCAGACACTGACAGTTAGTGATCTTTCCCACCTGCCCGGAGTACTGCCGACCTACGCCAACGGAGTGCGAGCCAAATTTGGTCAGGCAGGTGTCGTCAATGATCAGCACGGCATCACGGCCACCCAGAAGGTGCTGTGCCCGGTCGGCGATGATTCGCTCCAGTCCCACGGTCTTCCAGGGGCTGTCGGTGATGAAGTGCTGCAGGTGATCCTGCTTTCCGGGCGCCACCTGGTCGGCCAGCGGTTGCAGGCTTTTCCGGGGGGCGGAACTACACAGGCCCTGCACGTAGACCGGGGCCCAGCAGCGCTGGGCCCGATGGCGGAAACACATTTGAAACGGGGAGAACCACGTCGGGAAGTGACGAGTCCACTGGGGGCGTCGAGCACGCTTCAACAAGAAGGCCAGCATCGCAGATGCTGGCCAGGAGGACGCTGATGAATATTCCCCGAAGTACAGCTA
>NZ_JAIQXU010000076.1 GCF_020166395.1 Deinococcus betulae
AGCTTGAGGGGCGGGTGGCGGTTGCTACCGTCTTGAAGTTTTCATCGACGGCGCCTCGCGCGTCTGAGCCCCAACAATAGACCCGGAGGACACCTACTTCCGCCAGACGGCCACGGTGACCGAGCCGCACGTGTACGAGGACGTCCGCGTGTACCCCTGCGCGATATAGCTCGCATGTTTTTCTGCGGCCTGGGCCGTGCTCAGGCCATGAAACGACGCCCACTGGCCTTGTCTCGGCACCCACGTTGAGTTATAGGTGGCGCCGTTCGAGCTGCACGTGATCAGGTTCGGCATCATGCCGGAATCGGCCAGGTGCTCCACCAGGCGCTGATAGTCGGCACTGTTGACGCCATTGAAGGTCAGGTTCCCGGCCGGCCGGGGGGGCCAGAACAGTACGGAGGCTTCAGGCAAGGTGTGGCCAGCCAGGGGTGTCCAGGGTCCATTCAGACTGGCTGTTCCGCCAGTAAAGGGTGTGGTCAGCCCCTGCTCAAACGTCATGGGGACAGGCTGACCTCCTGTCTGGAGATGCACATGGAGGTGGGGGGCCGTAGAAGACCCAGAGTTGCCGACGCGGCCCAGGAATTGCCCGGCGTTGACGCGGGCCCCACTGGTGACCCGCGCTTCAGGCTCAATGTCCGGGTTGCTACCCTTGCCACTGGTGCCCGTAAAGAGCGGGGTGTTGTGGGGGCATAGCGCCGCAGGAATACTGCCGGGTTGAGCGTGCGCATACAGGGCGTACGCCCCATCATCCTGCAGAATCCACAAGTGGTTGCCGCCGCCGGCGATCTTCAGGTCAGGCTTGTAGAGTGGGTTGAGCGAGCCCGGCACGTTGTCTGGGGCATTGCGCCAGCAGCCCACCACCGTGCCAGCCGCCATGGCATAAAAGGGCTTGCCGTAGACAATCCAGTTGCTGTTGATCTTGGGATCGGTGGTACCGGCTTTTAGCCTGGACCAGTTGGTGTCGGACACGCGACGCAGCGCGCCAATGTCCTTGCCTTCGGCTTGAATGCCGGCCGTGTGGACGCCCGTATTGTAGCGCTCGTCTGCTTTGAGGTCGTCACCTCTGAGTGGGAGGGTGAGAGCCGCCGCCGTCGAAGGCAGCGTGGTGGCGATCACGAGGGTGGCGATGAGCAGTGTGGTCTTGGTGAGCATGGTGTTCTCCTGGGGTGTGCGGAGGGGGCCTTCGTGCCCTGGGGCGGGTGTGCCAGGCCCTCTTTACCTGAGAACACCGTATGAAAGCGGCCGTGATCAACTCGTGATCAGAGGTCAATACGACGGGGTTAGGCGTGGCCGCGTGTTGGGGAGATC
>NZ_JAIQXU010000077.1 GCF_020166395.1 Deinococcus betulae
GTTGGCCACATAAGATCACCAAACAGCCCTCCCAGTGCGTAGAAATTGCACTGGGAGGGCTGTTGCTGGTTTATTAAGATTTCTGCGAATGGCCAGATGAGTGGGCAAAAAGAGGTTAAAAAACTCGTGCCAGACAAGTGTGAGGCATATTTGACCACTTTTGACTCTCATCTGGCCACTGGATACGTTACGACAGGTGACATAACGGACAGATTGGAATCACCCCCCAATATGTCAATTGACATAGCTGACGATATGTGGTCTATATAAATGAGGGGGAAGTGACTCGCATCAATCACAGATCGAGGAACGCAAAAACGCTCGGGACGGATTCGCAGCCCAATCCCCGAGCGTCCTCACTCCCTCGTCAGGAGTCACACATTGTCTATAAGATACCGCACCACATTTCAGCTTCGAAGTGGTCAGATCCACGATGGTACGCCGCTCCTTCTGCTCGCGCATACGGCTATTGGATCACTTGCTCCAATTCGCCAGCCGAACAACTTCAAGGGACAGAAACACATCACCGGTCTGTACTATTCCCCTACGACGGGCCGGCAACACGCGTTTGAAAGTCGACTTGAGCAGAAGGCTCTGACCCGCGTCGACTTCGAACTCTCCCCTCAAGCCATCGCCACACAGCCGTTCGCCTTGCTTTACGACGATGGCGATAAACGCCGGGGGCACATTCCCGATATTTTGGTTCAGCTTCAGGACGCCAGGCCGCTCGTAATTGACGTAAAACCTAAAGCCTTTGTGGAGATGAACAAGGTTCCTTTCTCGGCCATGCGAGAGGCGTGCAACGAAATAGGCTGGACCTACGCCATCTGGACGGAGATGCACCCAACCTACTGGCATAACCTTTCGTTCCTGTACGGGTACCACCGCCATTCTTCTGAACTGGCTGTCTTTGCTGAAACTTTAGTGAATCGTCTACAAGATGGACCACTAACTATCCGACAGGTCCTTGAAGATTTCGTGTCACCTTCCCTCGTACGGACAACTCTTTTCCATCTGATGTGGAGACGCCGCATCCAGGCTAACCTCGCAGAGCGCCTGCATGACGACGCCGTCTTGCACTTAGGAGCCTGATGATCCGACTTATGCCATTCACAGTCGGACGCGAGATTCAGCTTCAGGGCATGCGCTGGAGCATCGTCTCTACACAAGGGCAGATGCTCACTCTCCATTCCAGCACGGGTATTCTCCGAGAATTCGACGTTCTCGAAG
>NZ_JAIQXU010000078.1 GCF_020166395.1 Deinococcus betulae
AAACCCTGTCACGAAGGGGGTCACGCTCTGGGGCTGGCCCGCCTCGTCAAAGTCGGCGCGCACGATTTCGTAACCGCTGGGCTCGCTGCGGTTCCACGAGCCGCGCATGGCGGCAAACATGTCGCCCCGGTACATGGCCGGGAACTGCGAGGCAGTGTAAAAGGTGCCGGCGATAGCGGCGGCGTGGGCGGTGTAGGTCAGGACGCTGCCCTGGGTGCCCGCACAGTACTCGGCGTTGGTGATGTTGCCCGGCGCGCGGCTGTTGACGTAGGGGTCCACCACCTTGTCGCCGTAGCAAAAGGGCCAGCCGTAGTTCTTGCCCCGCTGAATGACGTTGAGTTCTTCGGGCGGGATGTTGTCGCCGTGCCAGTCGCTCCCCTGGTCAAACCCGTACAGGGCGCCCGTGACGGGCTGCCAGCCAAAGCCGATGGTATGGCGCAGGCCAGACGCGTAGACCTCACGGCTCTTGCCGTCGGGCGCGATTCGCAGCAGGGCTGCCACCTCAGGGTTGGGGGTGGGCGCGTCGTTGTTCTGACTGCCAAACGAGGCGTACAGGTAGCCGTCCGGCCCCCAGGCAATCGTGCGCGCCGAGTGCTGCCCTGGTTCGGGCAGGCGGTCCGCGAAGACGCGCGGGCGGCTGAGGCTGCCGTCTTTGGCCATATCCATGACCCAGATGGTGCTGGCCCCAGCGATATACAGCTTGCCGTTCCGAACGGCGATGCCGTGCGCCGAGGTCAGGTTCTGCGCCACCTGACGGCGCTCGACGGCTTCAATCTTGCCGTCTTTATTGACGTCTTTCAGATACCAAACATCGTTCTGACCACGCCGGGTGAGATAGATGCCGCCGTCGGGCATGACGTGCAGCATGCGGGCGTTGCCCAGCCCGGTCGCCACCACCTTGATGGTGAAGCCCGCCGGCACCTTCAGCCGCGCCAGCTTGTCGGCCATGAATTCCTGCGGGGTGGGTTCGCTGCGGGTGGCAGTCACCGTGGCCGGAGCCTGGGGCTGGGGCAGCGGCTTGGGAGTGGGGGTGCCCTGAGCGGCCGCCGCGCCGCACAGCAGCCCAGCCAGAACCAGCATTCGGAAGGTCATAGCTCTACCCTCTCTTGCCGCTGGCATGGACAGATGAGACGTCCTGAAGCCGCCCTTAAAGCGGGCTCAGCGTGAAGAAAAGCGAATGTATTCGTAGGTACAAC
>NZ_JAIQXU010000079.1 GCF_020166395.1 Deinococcus betulae
CCCTCTAGGGGTCAAAAGTCTGCGGTGGAGCTGAAAAGTCGGTTCCTGTACGGTGTTTTCTGCGATGAAGAACACCAGGAACCGACGGCCTCAGGATAGCCTCTGTGCCCGCCTGCCGACCCACTTTGCGCTTGATCCGCGTCGCCTCACCGTCCTGGCGGCGCTGATCCTCGCCATCATCGAAAAACGCACCGTCTGCCTGTTCCAACTGGTGGTGTGCCTTCGTCTCGTCGGAACCGACGAGACCATCTATCAGCGCCTGAAGCGCTTCGTTCAGTTTGACTGGGCGGAGCAGCAGTCGATGACGGCCCGCTTCGTCCTGGGGTTCTTCCGGGATCAGGACGAGCTGGTGCTCATCCTTGACCGCACCAACTGGAAATGGGGTCAACGTGATCTCAATCTGCTCATCCTCAGCGTGATGTGGAAGTCGTTCAGTTTTCCACTGGCGTGGACGGCGCTGCCCCATGGGGGCAGCAGTTCATCGGCTGCCCGGATCGCCCTGGTGGAATCGGTTGTAGCGTCGCTTCACGGGAAGCGTCTCGCGCTCCTGGCAGACCGCGAGTTTATCGGCCGAGACTGGTTTCTGGCGCTGCAACGCCTGGGCATTCAACCGACCATTCGACTGCATGCCACCACGCGCGTCAACGGCATCGACGTTCGGTCGTGCTTCCTGAAGCTCCAACCCGGTGAGCTGCGCCGCTGGCACTGTGCGATCACCGTCTATGGCGTGCGGATGCGGGTTCTTGCTTGCAAGAACCTCCACGGCGAGATCCTCTATCTGGCCTATCACGGGTGGAGTACCCAGGCCATTGACCGTTATGCCTGGCGCTGGAACGCGGAAAACATGCACCAGGCACTCAAAGGACGCGGTTTCGATCTGGAAGCGACCCGCCTCACCGATGGTGACCGGCTGAGCCTCCTGTTTGGCGTGGTCGCACTCGCCTTTATCTGGTGCTGCGTCAGTGGGGATTTCGTGGCCACGAAATCCCCACCAAAGACCTTGAAACACGGCTACAGCACCAAAAGCGTCTTTCGGCTCGGTCTGGATGCCCTTGGCGTCGTTCTTTCACAGCGACCTCGGCACAAACATGCCTCCAGGCCGACCTTTCTCCAGCTCCTCGCCACTTTTGACCCCTAGAGAGG
>NZ_JAIQXU010000080.1 GCF_020166395.1 Deinococcus betulae
ATACGGACTCCGACTAATTGGTTAACAGGGGCCACCAATGGAAGAGGGTGTGCTGGGTGAGGAGATCCGGCTGTGTTTCGAGCCAGGCGCACCGTTCAGCTAGCACCTGAGCGAAGTCGTCGAGGGTATTGAAGGCTCGATTGGCCACAGTGGCGTCGGTGAGCGCCCAGAGCCGTTCGGCGGGCTGCAATTCTGGAGCATACGGTGGCAGGGTGACGGTCTGGATGCCTGGGGGCTGTCCCCGCTGAGCCGGGACATGAAAGCCAGCGCCATCCTGCACCACGAGCACGTGATGGTCGGCGCAGGCGCCGACACTCTGAGCAAACGCCGTCATGACGGCGGCGTACGCGAGTTTGTTCAAGACAGGGACCAACCAGAACCGGCTCTCGCCGGTTTCTGGATTGACAAACGCGTAGAGATAGAGCCAGTCGTAGGCAGGCTTGACCGGACAGGTGAAGGGTTGACCCGTCGGTGCCCAGACGGTTCGGCGAATCGGCTTGAGACCCAGCCGATGTTCGTCCAGGCACCACAGTGACACCCGAGCATGGAGACGCTCCGCCGTGCGGAGCGTCTCCGTTAGTCCTTTGTTGTGAAGTCTGCTTTGGCCGCTTCATCGCCCCCCACATGCCGCGGTCGGGGTTTTTGCGGGGAGAACCCGGCTGCCCGCATGAATTCGTACGTGCGGCCCAGATGCACCGTCTTGCCAAACTGTGCGTGTACCCAATCCTGCACCTGTTTGCCTGACCACACGATCCCTTGTGCAAAGTCCGCGTGCAGTCGGGCAGCCAGGGCCTGCTGTTCATCTGCGCTCAGCAACCGGGGCGCGCCCCGGTTGCTCTGCCGCCCATCGCGAAGTCCCGCCAGCCCCAGTGCTCGATACCGTGTCATCAGGTCATACGCGCTGACCAGGCTATATCGCGTCACCTGCAAGACCTCGTCTGGTGGGCGTCCTTCAGCCAGCAACGCAAAGAACTGCGCCCGGCGCCGCTCCACCGCACAGGTACTCGCCGTGTACACCTGCCAGAAGTCGGTGGCGCTATGCGCTAAGGGAGCGGTCAAGCGAGTCTGTTTGATGCTCCCAATCTAAGCCTTTTAGTCGGAATCCGTAT
>NZ_JAIQXU010000081.1 GCF_020166395.1 Deinococcus betulae
TATTGATAACGGCGAAAATCCGTCTTGGTATTTTGGGGTATGGTGGAATGGCAGCCGACCCGATATACCCGTGACCAACTCGAAGAGCGCCGAGTGGCTGCTGCCAAGTGGCTTCAAGAGGGCAAGCACTCCCACCGCGAAATTGCTGAGCATTTCGGGGTCTCTGTTGTGACCGTCACCACCTGGAATGCGCGCCTCAAGAAGAGAGGCACCCTGCAGGCGACCGTCGCCACCGGTCGCCAGTCTCGGATGACCCCCGCACAGCACGAGCAGCTGCGCACCCTCCTGAAGGAGGGTGCGCTCGCCCACGGGTTCCCCGACGAGACCTGGACCACTCGTCGGGTGAGTGAGCTCATTGGTCGGCGGTTTGCGATCTGGTATCACCACGATCACGTCCGCAAAATCCTGCACCAGCTCGGCTGGACCCCACAAATGCCGGATGGACGCGCCGCAGAGCGCAACGAGCTGCGGATTGCCACCTGGGAAGAACAGACGGCACCCGAGTTGAAAAAAAAAGGTCGCTGAGGGCGCCACGCTGATCTATCTGGACGAAGTGGGCTTTGCGTTGAAGGGCGTGCGACGACGGACATGGTCGACCAGGGGCGTCACGCCCCTGGTCACGCTGCCCGCGAACTGGGCGAAGCTCTCGACGATTGGGGCGATGACTTCAGATGGGCGCTTCTTTCAGAACACGAAGACCGGCGCGATCAAGCATGGCGATGTCATTCAGTTTCTTCAACATCTGCTGCGTCATGTGACTGGAGAGATTGTCGTCGTGCTGGACAACGCCGCCATTCACCGAGCCAAAGCCGTACAAGCGTTCGTGGCAAGCCACGAACGCTTGTCGCTGGAATATTTGCCGCCATATGCGCCGGAACTCAACCCGATTGAATTGATCTGGGCCTACGTCAAGCGCAATGTCCTGGGCAACTTTTGCGCCCGTACGGTCGGGATGTTGAAGCAGAAGCTGGTGGGGGCGTGGCAGCGTGTGCGATACGTCGGGCTGCCACGACACCTTCTCAATACGAATCTATACCGTGATCAATA
>NZ_JAIQXU010000082.1 GCF_020166395.1 Deinococcus betulae
TCTTGCTGCGTATGAAACACCACACCTTGTGTTTGAGGAGTCTGGAGCGTCAGGAGTGCTTCGGCCACCAAGCCGCGTTTGACTCGAACGTCATGGTCCATGTCGACCAACCACAGCGGATGGGTACCGAGAAGAATGCCTGCACCGTTGTGCATGGCGCGCCAGCCATTCACTGCGACAGCGCGTCCGTTGAAGAAGGCGACCCAAACAGCGCCATTTTGATAGCCCGCCCCTGCAATCAACCGCTTGACCTCGGTGGTCTGCTCTCTGATGGGCCAGTGGTGTAAGGGTTGAATATCAACCCCTGCAGTCCTGACTTCTGTCTGCGCGGCAGCCAGCTGTGCCCGGTTCAGTTTTGACACGGCAAGCTCGACTTTCCAGTTCTCTAGATAGACCGTCCAGCCCTGCTCCTCGTAAAAGGTTTCCAGCATCTTCTGGTGTGGACTCTCAGGGACGATGGCCGTTACTTGATTGACAGAGATTCTAGAGGATGGCTGCCACTGCTCTTGGTAGCTCTGAGTGATGCCTTTCAGAAGTGCCGTATGAAGTTGGTGGAGGGCGCGAGGTGCCCAAGCTGGATCACACAATAAAAAGGCTTGCCACAGTCCACCGTGACTGTGCCGGAAAGAGGCAACGCCAATGACCTTTCCTCTGGCCGAGGCGAACCAAGACTTGGACCATTCCACGCCAGTCAACAACTTGGGAATGAAGTCGTCCGGCCAGAAAGCCGCGTAAGCATCAGGCAGAAGAGGTAATTGGGCCTGAAAAAACTTGAGAACGTCTTTGTCGTCAGGTGGGAGGGCAGAAGCGACGTAAATGAAGGGCTTTCTCACGCGACTTCCCGTCGAGCCAGCTGAACAGACACCATTGTTTCGTATATGTACAAGATTACCATTGACTCATTTCACTGTACAAGATCACCAGTGACATTGACGCTGAAGACGTGCCGAAGACGACCCGCTCGCCAAGCCCGCTCCGCGCGGTGTTTGGTGTCAACCTTCGGAATCGGAGGAAGGCACAGGGGCTTTC
>NZ_JAIQXU010000083.1 GCF_020166395.1 Deinococcus betulae
CCTGACTACCCGTCAAAACTGGGCAGAGGGCGTATAAGGCCCGCCAGGACGAAGGCGACGGGTGGAGTAGAAGATCCTGAAGATGATCGAGACCCAGTCGGAACACGGACACCGTGCGGTGTCCGTGTCTCTTCCGTTTCATGGGCTGCTTGCTGGCCAGGAACTGGCCCGTCACACAGGCCCAGATGAAGGCGGCAGACACGCAGGTGAGCAGGGTTGACACGCGCTCCGCCTGCGTCAGGCCAGTGTCTTCCAAGTGAAAGCCTCTCGTCTTCAGGGCTGAGTGGAGATTTTCGGCCTGCCAGCGCTGAGCATAACGGCGGAGATTCACTGAAGCGTGGCCCCGGTACGCGAGGTACAGCACCTCGCCAGCGGCATTCTTGGTGGCACACAGGCGCAAGGACACGCCGTAGACGACCATCCGGCGGTGCCAGCGGCGAATCTCACCGGTCTGGAGTTTTTTGAAGCACGCCCGGACCGGCAGGTTGCCGGTCCCGATGGTGGCGGTCGCCGGGAGGCGGATACAGGGAGCAATGCCGTGCCCATCCAGAAAGGTGAACCATGTTTTGCCGATGAACTCGCGGTCTGCCAGTAGGCTGCCGATACGTCGCTCAGGGCAACACTGAAGGAACCGGGTCAAGAGCGCTTCGCGCACCTGTTGCGAACTGCTCCCCCGTGGGGGAGCAGGGTCCACATCAATGGCAGACTGAAGCTGTCCCACACGGCAGAAAGCAGCAGGATGTCAATATCCTGCTGGCCGAGCTTCCAATTGGTACGGTCCAGGATCAGGTGCAATTCGCCGTCCGGGAGGAAGGACAAAGCAAAGCGCACAAACAAATGATCCGGAAACTCGAAGCGGACAAAGCGCCGCAACCGCTGATACCGCGTCTCCAGTGAGCCGGGCAAGTGGACATGGGTCTTCAGCGTGTACAGGACGACACTGCGGGCTTGCACCATGGCCAGGATCAGGGCCGCCAACACCTCAAGGCGCCGGGCGTCGATGGGAAAAGCAGCCCGC
>NZ_JAIQXU010000084.1 GCF_020166395.1 Deinococcus betulae
GGCAACGGCGGTGGAAGCGACGAGGGCAGCGGACAGAACAGCAGCAACAACTTTCTTCATGAAATCTCCTGAAGCGCCGACTCATCTGAGTAAGACGCCTGTGACACGGCGACGAAAATCGCAGACCTGTGAACTTTATAACATTAAGTTGAAGTGAAGATAACCCCAGTGGGGGCATCCAGGGGGATACCCTCGTAAAGCACAAAAAATGGCGTCAGATACAGAGGTTCTGGTGATGATATGAGGAAGATGACCCGTTGATGTGACTCGCCTAAAGTTAATTTTCTTCCAATTACAAAAGTCTTACTTAATTCTGTCATCACTTGACAACGCGGTCAGATGAACTCTTGTCTGTCAGACTTGTGTGACAAAAAACTTCATGAGCGTCTTTGTATTGCCGTTGCCTAGTGCACGACCATAGGATTGAGCAGGGCAAAAGTGCGGCCGACTGGGAATGGTAATTCTCGGTCTACGACGGCCTAAAACACTCTCATCATCGCGGAACAATAGACCCAGTCATGCCTGTGGTCATCCACTAGTGTGGCGCCTGCGACAAATAGGCCTCAAAAACCCACAGACGCCCTGCCGAATCTCGGTCAGGAGTTCCATCTCCCTACCGGCAAGACAGTGCTCGATGAGGTGGCCGTTATTTCTAGCGTGTCTAGATTTCCAACCACCTCGACAAGTCTGATGACAGCACCTATGACGACTGAAGCATCTCGCCTCAAGAATTCCAAGGTGAGCAGACTCTCGGGGCTGCACAGCAAACTATGCTTGGCAGAGAGGCGGCACTGGCCTCTTCCGCCTGCGCCACTTCACAGAGCTATTCGATGAGCGCAGACGGTCAACCCACCCGCTGAACCGTGGCTCTCTAAGAATTGAGTGCAATTTGGGGTGCTGTTAGAGCCTTTGAAGAGGAACTCGGCACGTAGAGCTGACATGGAGGTTGTCAGGACGAGCGAGGACCAGTCGGCGGGCTTCAGGCAGAGCGTCTG
>NZ_JAIQXU010000085.1 GCF_020166395.1 Deinococcus betulae
GAAAATTCATCGGCACCGTCCAGGCCGGCATCTGCGATGCTGGCCTTCTTGTTAAAGCGCTCCCTTCTCCCGCGATGGACCCGTCACTTCCCCACTTGGTTTTCCCCGTTCCTCAGGTGTTTCCGCCACCAAGCTCAGCGGTTCTGGGCGCCAACGTACATCCTGGGCCTGTGTAGCCCCGCGCCCCGGAAAAGCATGCAGCCGTTGGCTGACCAAGTGGCGCCCGGCACACACGACCACATCCAGCACTTCATCACCGATAGTCCCTGGGGAACGCAGGGATTGGAGCAACTCGTTGCGGAACGGGCGCAGCACCTCCTGGGCGGCAAAGATGCGGTGCTGATCATTGACGATACCTGCCTGACCAAGTTCGGTTCTAAGTCCGTCGGCGTGGGGCGGCAGTATTCGGGTCAGGCAGGCAAGATCACCAACTGTCAGTGTCTGGTCTCTGTGACGCTCGCCTGGAATGAAATCCCGATTCCCTTGCGTCTGAAGCTGTTTTTGCCTTCGGAATGGTCTTTACATCCTGATCGCTGTGCAAGGGCGGGTGTTCCACAGGAACACCCGCTCATGTCCACCAAATGGGAGATCGCCCTGCGGGAAATTGATGACCTGGCCGGCACGGTTGAGTACGGGATGGTGCTCGCTGACGCCGGGTACGGCGTCAACGCGAAATTTCGGCAAGCCCTGACGGAACGTGGCCTGCGCTGGTCGGTCGGCACCATCAAGACCCAGCGGGTGTATCCCGCTCACGTGCGCCTGATCCCCATTCCAAAACACTTCCGAGGTCGCCCCCCACGGCATCCGACGCCATCGGAAGACACCGAAACCATTGAAGCGGTGCTCAGCCGGGAACCTTGGCGACGCGTGATGTGGCGCCAGGGAACAAAAGGTCCCCTGATGGGAACCTTCGCGGCAACCTACGTCCGACTGGCAGATGGGACCCAGAGTTCACGCGGGCAGCACCTTCCAGGGG
>NZ_JAIQXU010000086.1 GCF_020166395.1 Deinococcus betulae
TGAAATTGCAAGGGTTTAGTGGAGGCGCAGTTCAGGATGGGGGGCTTGTTCCTCAAAGGCTACCGGGGAGCGGTAGCCCAGCGACGAGTGGCGACGTTGCCGGTTATAAAACACCTCAATCCACTCGAACACGTCACTGCGGGTCTGGGAACGCGTATCGCGTGCCTGGCGCAGGTCGAGTTCGACCTTGAGGGTTGAGAAAAAGCTTTCCTGCACAGCGTTATCCCAACACTGCCCTTTGTTGCTCATGCTCTGAATTGCCTTCAGGCGCTCCAGGGCTTGTCGGTAGACCTCACTGCTGTATTGGCTGCCTCGGTCGGAGTGGTGCAGCAGCCCGGTTTCGGGCTGCCGTCGCTGCCAAGCCATGTTCAGCGCCGCCGTGACCAGCGGCGTGTGAAGACGTTCGCTCATCGCCCAGCCGACAATTTTTCTGGAGAACAGGTCCATGACCGTGGCCAGGTACAGCCAGCCCTCCGTTGTCGGGAGATAGGTGATGTCTGTGACCCACTTCCGGTTCGGCCGGTCGGTGTCGAACTCTCGGTTCAGCAGATTTTCTGCGATTGGGTGAGCCGATGACGCCTTGGTCGTCACGCGGAACGGCCGCTTGCAGCGAACCCTGAGGTTCGCTGCCTTCATCAGCCGCCCGATACGCTGTCGGCTCACCTGCTCTCCCTCATCTGCGAGATCCGCTGGAATTCTCGGGGTCCCGTAGGTTCCTCGGCTTCGTTGATGACTCGCCTTAATTTTCTCGCTCAAGGCGCGGTCTTTTCGTGCCCTGGCGCTCTCCGGCCTTCTCCGCCAAGCGTAGTACCCACTCACGCTGACCTCCAGCACCTGACACATCAGCTCCACCGGGAACTCTTCTTGGTGCTGCTGAACGAAGGCGAAGATCAGCTTTGTTTGGCGAAGAAGGCCACGGCTTTTTTCAATACATCCCGCTCCTGACGGGCAATCTCCAGTTCACGC
>NZ_JAIQXU010000087.1 GCF_020166395.1 Deinococcus betulae
ACAGCAGGAATCAGAGGCATTGAGGGAACAGGGCATGTTGGAACCAACCTTGACAATCAGCGAGCGTGACGGCATCGAGCGCCGTGCGGATCGCCGTTAGGACGCCAGTCTTGGTGCGGGCTCCCAACCTTCGGACGACCGCTTTGAGTTTCGAGAACATCAGCTCAATGGGATTGAGATCCGGCGAATAGGGCGGCAAAAAGATCAACTCAGCGCCATGAGCTTCAATCAGTACGCGCACTGCTGCGCGGCGGTGCGCACCAAGGTTGTCCATGACGACCACCTGTCCCGGGCGGCGGGTCAGCGCCAGAATCTGTTGGATATATGTGACGAACACGTCGCCGTTGACGCTGCCGTCGACGACCCACGCAGCACGGGGACCCTGAAGCGTCACCCCGCAGAGCAGGGTCAGATTGCGACCTCGGTTGCGGGGCACCGTGCCCGTGGCTCCGGGTCATGTTGATCTGGAAACCACGTTCGTCGAGGTAAAGGAGGTCGCCTGGAGCGACCTCCAGCAGGTCACGGGCAAACAAGGTGCGCCACGCCTCGTCGCGTTCAGCGGCTTGAATCGTCTTTTTTTCTCGCCCATCCCAGCGCGCGGATGCGGCGCGCGATCGTCGAAATCGACACCACACCCTGCGCGTCGCGCCACACTGCGGCGTGTTCCGCGAGGGTCAAATCGGGGTGTGCCTGGAGTTGCCGCAACAGCACGGCGTGCTGCTGCGGGCCAAGGACCCGGGGAGGGCTCCCCCGGTTGGGTGGCGCGCCCAGTGCCTGTCCTTCGCGGTCGCGCCGCCAGTACCGTTCCACAGTCGCCAGACTCACCCGAAATTGTCGGGCGACCTCCGCCTGTGCCACCCCGTCACGAACGGCCTGCACACTCCGTTCCCGCAGGTCGAGGCTATCACTCCGCATCCCTCACTCTCCCCCTCAACCGCTCTGGATTTTGCTGTCAG
>NZ_JAIQXU010000088.1 GCF_020166395.1 Deinococcus betulae
GCTTCGAACTTCGTGTGCGGCTTGATCGAGCCGGGCTTGGCCAGCACCTGGCCACGCTCCACGTCGTCACGCGCCACGCCACGCAGCAGCACGCCCACGTTGTCGCCGGCCATGCCGCTGTCGAGCAGCTTGCGGTGCATTTCGATGCCGGTCACGGTGGTCTTCTTGGTGTCGCGCAGACCGATGATCTCGACTTCGTCCTGCACCTTCACGGTCCCGCGCTCCACGCGGCCGGTGGCCACGGTGCCGCGCCCGGTGATGGTGAACACGTCTTCGACGGGCATCAGGAACTGCTTGTCGGTGTCGCGCTCGGGGGTGGGGATGTAGCTGTCCACGGCGTCCAGGAGTTCCCAGATGCGGTCAACCCACTGGTTTTCACCACGGGCGGTCTTGGGGTTACCCTGCAGGGCTTCGAGGGCCTGCAGCGCGCTGCCCTTGATCACGGGCAGGTCGTCGCCGGGGAACTCGTACTTGCCCAGCAGCTCGCGCACTTCCATTTCGACCAGTTCGAGCAGCTCTTCGTCATCGACCATGTCGACTTTGTTCATGAACACGACGATGTAGGGCACGCCGACCTGACGGGCGAGCAGGATGTGCTCGCGGGTCTGGGGCATGGGGCCGTCGGCGCTGGAGACCACCAGGATGGCGCCGTCCATCTGGGCTGCGCCGGTGATCATGTTCTTGACGTAGTCGGCGTGGCCGGGGCAGTCGACGTGGCTGTAGTGGCGGCTGGGGGTGTTGTACTCGACGTGGGCGGTGTTGATGGTGATGCCGCGGGCCTTTTCTTCAGGGGCCTTGTCGATCTGGTCGTAGGCCAGTTTTTCGACGGTGGGGTCCGAGGCGGCGGCGGTGAAGGTGATGGCGGCGGTCAGCGTGGTCTTGCCGTGGTCCACGTGCCCGATGGTCCCCACGTTCACGTGCGGCTTCGTGCGTTCAAACGTTCCTTTTGCCATGT
>NZ_JAIQXU010000089.1 GCF_020166395.1 Deinococcus betulae
CCAAGAACAGGTTTGAAGTTCGCGGTCGTGACTTCGCAACGAGCAGAATGGGTCGGTGACACGCCGAGGGTACCCCAGTGACGTCGATGACGACACGTATTTCTTTCTGCTCCCGTATCTGCTGCTGAGTCCCGAAGACGCGAGGCAACGGAAATATCCCATTCGAGACGTGCTGAACGCCCTGCTTTGGGTCGCGCGCACTGGCGCGCAGTGGGCGTATTTGCCCCATGACTTCCCACCGGCGGAGACGGTGCGCCAACAGGCACACCGCTGGTTTGAGGCCGCGTGCTTTCAGAGCGCGGCGCATGATCTGCGGATTCTGTCCCGCGTGGAGAAGGGAAGGAACGGGGCGCCAAGCGCGATCATCATCGACAGTCGCACACTCCAGAGCACACCAGAGAGCGGCCACCGTGCCGGCTTTGACGGCGCGAAGAAGCGTAGGGGCACCAAAGTCCACCTCGCTGTGGACACCCTTGGCCACGTCCTGGCGGTGCTCACCACACCAGCCAATGAGCAAGACAGGGCACAGGTCTTTGACCTGTGCCTAGACGTGCAGGAAGCCACAGGTGCGACGGTCCAAATCGCCTTCGCCGATCAGGGCTACACCGGCACCCAGACCGCGTTGGACGCCACTCAGGCTGGGGTTGAGTTGGTCGTGGTCAAACGACCCGAAGCGACCAAGGGGTTCATTCTGCTGCCGAAACGCTGGGTCGTGGAGCGCTCACTGGCCTGGTTGGCGCGCTTCAGACGCCTCGGACGTGACCTGGAACGCTTGCCCACCACCCTGGTCGGCTTCCACGTCCTCGCCGCCTGCATTCTGCTCTGCAACAACTTGAAGCCCCTTTTTGCCTAGCGTTCTTGGCACCCTCTAAGGGTCAAAAGTCTACACTCGAGCTAAGAAGTCGGTTCCTGTACGGTGTTTTCTGTGACGAAGAACACCAAGAACCGACTGC
>NZ_JAIQXU010000090.1 GCF_020166395.1 Deinococcus betulae
TAGAGGCTAGGTAAGAGGGGCTGCAAGAAAGGACCTCCATTTTGCGAGGAGCAGAACGCAGGCCGCGAGGAAGTGAAAGCCAATGAGGGTGGCAGACAAGCGCTCGAGATCACGAGCTAAACGACGGAAGCGGGCCAACCAGGCAAAGGAGCGTTCGACCACCCAGCGTTTGGGCAGCAACACGAAGCTGCGTGAAGCGTCCGGACGCTTCACGACGATGAGCTCCATATTGCTGTTGCGGGCAGCACTCTGGGCCGCCTCACCGGTGTACCCCTGATCCACAAAGGCCACCTCCAGCATGCCGCCCGTCTCCAGTTGGGCCACGTGGCACAGGGCTTCGACCTGTGCCCGGTCCTGTTCGTTGGCGGGTGACGTCATCAAAGCGACGAGGTGACCCAAGGTATCGATCGCCAGATGCACTTTGGTCCCTTTGCGTTTTTTCGCTCCATCAAAACCTGCCCGGTGTCCACTTTCCGGCGTACTTTGCAGCGTTCGACTGTCGACAATGATGGCCGTCGGTTCACCATGTTTCTTCTGCTTGACCCGGCAAAACAGCCGCAGATCATGCACAGCATTCTCAAAACACTGCGCCTGGAACCAGCGTTTTGCCTGAGATCGTACGATCTCAGGCGGAGGGAACTCATGCGGCAGATACGCCCACTGCGCGCCGGTGCGGCTGAGCCACAGCAGCGCATTGAGGACCTCGCGTAGTGGATATCTCCGCTGTGGGGCATCTTCTGGACTCAGCGCCAGATACGGCAGCAAGAAGGCATAGGTCTCATCATCGATGTCACTGGGGTACGCGCGCCGCCTCATGGCCCCATTCTGCTGCAGACAGACCCGCTCCTTCTTTTTTATATGCCCTTTTATC
>NZ_JAIQXU010000091.1 GCF_020166395.1 Deinococcus betulae
TAGAGGGTGCCAAGAACCGGTTTGAAGTGCGAGGCAGGAAATTTGCAGCGAGCAGAATGGGTGAGTGACGCGCCAAGGGTACCCCAGTGACGTGGATGACGACACGTACTTGTTTCTGCTCCCCTATCTGCTGCTGAGTCCTGAAGACGCGAGGCAACGGAAATACCCCATCCGAGACGTGCTGAATGCTCTACTCTGGGTCGCGCGCACGGGGGCACAGTGGGCCTACCTGCCGAATGATTTTCCGCCCGCTGAGACGGTGCGCCAACAGGCGCACCGCTGGTTTGTGGCTGAGTGCTTTCAGAGCGCAGCACATGATCTGCGAATCCTGTCCCGCGTGGAGAAGGGCCGGAACGGGGAGCCCACCGCGATCATCATTGACAGTCGGACGCTCCAGAGCACACCGGAAAGTGGGCACCGTGCAGGCTTTGACGGCGCGAAGAAGCGCAAGGGCACCAAGGTCCATCTGGCCGTGGACACGCTGGGCCATATCCTCGCGGTCCTCACCACACCGGCCAACGAGCAAGACCGAGCACAGGTCAAAGACCTGTGCCTGGAAGTGCAGGAAGCCACGGGTGTGACGGTTCAGGTTGCCTTCGCCGATCAGGGCTACACCGGGACTGGACCTGCTCTGGACGCCACGCAAGCAGGGGTCGAATTGATCGTGGTCAAGCGACCCGAAGCCGCCAAAGGGTTCATTTTGGTGCCCAAACGCTGGGTCGTGGAGCGCTCCTTCGCGTGGCTGTCGCGCTTCAGACGCCTGGGACGTGACCTGGAGCGCTTGCCCTCTACCCTGGTCGGCTTCCATGTCCTAGCCGCCTGTATTCTGCTCTGC
>NZ_JAIQXU010000092.1 GCF_020166395.1 Deinococcus betulae
TTGTGGCAAGTTGTTGGGGTAGGGTGACGCGGTGTTGAGCGGTCAGAAGCTTCCCGGCTACCGGTTCCCCCTCGCGGTCATTGGGTACGCTGTGTGGCTCTACCACCGATTTACTCTGAGCTATCGCGATGTCGAAGAACTTCTGCTAGAGCGGGGCATCTGCGTGACTCGTGAATCCATCCGCACGTGGTGCATCCACTTCAGCGATCTCTTCGCCCAGGGCCTCCGCCACCGGGAACCACGACGTGGTTCTCGGTGGCACCTTGATGAAATGTGCGTAGACGTCGGCGGCGTCAAACACTGGCTATGGCGGGCGGTCGACGAACACGGCTCCGTGTTGGACGTCTTGTTGCAGCAACACCGAGACACGAAGGCC
Source organism: Deinococcus betulae (assembly GCF_020166395.1). NCBI lineage: Bacteria > Thermotogati > Deinococcota > Deinococci > Deinococcales > Deinococcaceae > Deinococcus > Deinococcus betulae. The sequence continues at coordinate 377 of NZ_JAIQXU010000092.1, forward strand.
GCCAAATCGTTCTTCTGCCGGCTGTTGGGGGAGTACGACGTGCCGGAGATCATCCACACCGACAAACTCTGGAGCTATGGTGCTGCCCTGCGGGAGCTCCCCGTGCTCCACGCTGTGGAGCACGTCCATGTGATCTCCGCCGCCCGTTGCAACAATCTGATTGAGCAATCCCACCGCCCCACACGACGACAGGAACGTCAGCAGCAAAGGTTCAGGTCACGACAACGAGTACAAGGCTTCCTCAACCTGCACGCCCGAGTCTCGAATCTTCACCATTGCGCTCGCGCCAACATCCCTGCTTCCCAGCGCCGTTCTCACCAAGAAGAGGCCTTCAAGACGTGGCGACAGGTCGTGCAACAGGCGACCTGAACTTCAAGCCGCCTGCGTGCTCGGGTCCCCGCTGCGTTCTTGAGGTCAACAACTTGCCACAACC
>NZ_JAIQXU010000093.1 GCF_020166395.1 Deinococcus betulae
GCCACGCCCTCAGGAAAGTCCTGCGGCCCTGGCAGGGGGTAGTCCCGCACGCTGAAGTTCAGGCGCGTGATGACCCCACACCGCTCTCTGGCTCCCGTCAGCCCCGCAGGATCACTCTTGTAGTCATCCGCCTTGGCATGAATCACGATGCTGCGATTGAGGACCCCCGTCATCCCCGTCAGGCTGCTCTTGGCCGTCGTGTACGTCAGCGTCCCTGTCCCGTCGGCCCCCACCGTGATCATCGGCAGGTCCCCCCCGTGCCCGTAGTGGTTGTCCGCCACCGGGTCATCGTGGTTCTTGCTCATGCCAGGATCAAAATGCCCTCCGGCCCCACCAAAGGCCACCACCGTATTGGTCGCTGGGTCAATCCCTGGGGTGCAGCGGCCGTTCTCGTGCAGGTGCAATCCGTGCTGGCCGGGGGTCAGGCCACTGACCTGAACCTGCACGCGCAGGTTCATCCCCTGCTGGGTGAAGGTAGCGGTGCCGCGCACCTGCCCCTGGGGGTCGCGCAGGGCAGCGGTGGCGGAGAGAGCACTGGAGGCGGGGGCGGCCATCGCCATGGGGAGGTCCAGGCCACCAGCGAGGGCAAAGCCGAGGGAGGCCGCACCGATCAGGAGGCCGGCAGGGAGAAAGGTCTTCATTTAGTTGCCTCCGGTGTACAGGACGCGGTAGAGCACGCCGCTCTGGTCGTCGGTGAACAGCAGGCTGCCGTCGGTGTAGGTGGCGACCCCCGCCACCCGCCCAAACTGCTTCCACTCCCCATTCTCTTCGTACAC
>NZ_JAIQXU010000094.1 GCF_020166395.1 Deinococcus betulae
TCGCCGCTGTCCAGGCCGTCGCCGCCGACCACGGGGGTCGCCAGGCCCGCTTCACGCAGCTGCTTGATGAACACGCCCACCTGGTTGTAGATGCCGCCGAAGTAGATGGCGTCGGGGCGCTGGAGGCGAATCTTGGCGATGATGCCGGAGAAGTCGCTCTTTTCCTCGGTGCCTTCGTTGGCCGAGACCGTCACGCCCTTGGCCTTGAGGGCCTTCTCAACTTCCTTGGCCAGACCTTCGCCGTAGGCGGTCTTGTCGTTCAGGACGTAGACCTTCTTGGCTTTCAGGTTGCCACTGATGAAGTTGGCGCCGGCCGGGCCCTGGGCGTCGTCGCGGGCCACGATGCGGTTCATGTTGGTCAGGCCGCGGTCGGTCACGCCGTTGGCGGTGTTGGCCGGGGAGACCATCGCCACGCGGCTCTTGACCAGCACGGCGCTGGCGGGAATGGCCACGCCGCTGTTCAGGGTGCCCACGACGGCCATGATCTGGCGGTCAGCGGCGATCTTGTTGGCGGCCGAGGTGCCGGTGGCGGGATCAGCCTGGTCGTCGTAGGGGACGAGCACGAGGTCAAAGCCCAGCTTCTTGAACTGCGCTTTGTACTCGTTGACGGCCAGCTGCGCGCCGTTGCGAATCTGGCTGCCCAGGTCGCTCTGGCCGCCGGACAGCGGGCTGAGGCTGGCAATCTTGATGGTGGTCTGGGCGGAGGCGGTGCCCATGGCCAGGGCGGCCAGGACGGTCAGCGAAATCGCGGTCTTCTTCATGAATCCTCCGG
>NZ_JAIQXU010000095.1 GCF_020166395.1 Deinococcus betulae
TCGTGGTAGGCGGTGACCTTCCGGTCGGCTTCCCGCACCACCAGCGACCGGCGCTCGGGGCCCATCAGCACCCGGTCGCGCGCCTCGTCCACATCGCGCGCCGTGATCCGTCCCCGCCCTGACCGCGCCGCCAGTAGCGCCGCCTCATTGAGCAGGTTTTCCAGGTCCGCCCCCACCATCCCCGCTGTGCGCCGCGCCACCACCCCCAGGTCCACCCCGGGGTCCAGCGGCTTCTTGCGGGCGTGAATGCGCAGGATCATCTCCCGGCCCCGCACGTCCGGCGCGTCCACCATCACCTGCCGGTCAAAGCGGCCCGGACGCAGCAACGCCGCGTCGAGGACATCGGGGCGGTTGGTGGCGGCCAGGATGATGACCTCCTGTCCACTGCCGAAGCCGTCCATCTCGACGAGGAGTTGGTTGAGGGTCTGCTCGCGTTCGTCGTTGCCGCCCTGGAGGCTGACACCGCGCTTGCGGCCCACGGCGTCGATTTCGTCGATGAAGACGATGCAGGGAGCGGACTTGCGGGCCTGGTCGAAGAGGTCGCGGACGCGGGCGGCGCCGACGCCGACGAACATTTCGACGAAGTCGCTGCCCGAGATGGAGAAGTAGGGGACGCGGGCCTCGCCGGCGACGGCTTTGGCAAGGAGGGTCTTGCCGGAACCGGGGGGGCCGACGAGGAGGACGCCGTGGGGAATGCGGGCGCCGAGCTGGTGATACTTGTCGGGCTGGCGGAGGAAATCGACGACCTCGTG
>NZ_JAIQXU010000096.1 GCF_020166395.1 Deinococcus betulae
GACGGTGCTGATGTGCCGTCCCGATTTCACCTTACTCCCACTGCCTGCTGCTGTCACTCTCCTCGCCCGGTGGATCGCACCTCACGTTCCTCCAAAATTGATGCACCCACACGAGAAAATTACTGATGCAGAGTTGATCGCGGTCGTCCTTCTCCAGCGGCTGCACAAGGTGCCGCACTTCAGACGCTGGTGGCGACTGCTCAAACTCAATACCTGTCCTCACTTCCCGTCAGAGCCTCAGGCCCGTATCCGGCTGGCTCGGTTGACGCCGGTCGTCGAGCAGCTCGCGACCGAAGTCCAGGAACTGGACTTCGTCGCTGTGGATTCCCAACCGCTGCCCGTCTCGACCTTCAAACGCGCGCCACGCTGCAAATTCCGAGGGGCACGACACGGGTTTAGCACGGCTGGGCCGGTCTATGGGTTCAAACTTCATGCCTGGAGCACCCTGAACGGCAAGATCGTCAGGTATGCGCTTCGACCCGCGAATGAACACGATTTCACCGTGCTCTGCGAGATGAACCGAGATTGGCCCGCTTATGGCGGGCCAAAACAGATCGGCGACAAGGGCTACCAGTCGGCAACGTGCTTGACGCCTCCAAAAGTCAATGCAAAACAGGTCGACCCACGCTGGAAACCAGAATATGGGGCGGCAAGGAAGTGCGTGGAGTCCGCGTTCTCCGTCTTGGTGGGAGCCGGACTGCGCTGGGGCCAGGTCAAGACAT
>NZ_JAIQXU010000097.1 GCF_020166395.1 Deinococcus betulae
GGCACGACCAGCACCCCGGTGACCGTGAACGCCAACGTGCTGTCCTCCTGCATGTTTGACACGACTGCCACCAGCGCCGCCAGCTTCACCTACGACGCCATTGTGGGCACGACCGGCGCCGTGAGCGGCGGCGCGACCCTGTACTGCAACGCCGGCACCAGCCTGACGGTCAACACGGCCGCCACCGGCGCCGTGGTTCTGAACAGCGCCAGCAAGAGCAAGTCGCTGAACGCCACCTACGCCCTGACGAGCGTCGCCAACGCGGGCGCCGGCACCGGCAGCTACGCTGGCGCCGACCAGTACGTCTACACCCTGGCCGCCACCGCCGCCGCTGGCCAGTGGGGCGCTCCCACCGCCGCCGACTACACCGGCAGCGTGGACATCAACGTCACGTTCTAAATCCCTGCCCGCGGTGATCCAGCTGAACGCCAGCCGTGCGGCTGGATCACCGCGCCTTATCTCACCCCAGCGACCAGCTGACCAAGGAGCCCCATGCGCCTGAAGACCCTGCCCCTCCTGCTGAGTGCCGCGCTGCTGAGCGTGGCCACGGCCGCCAGCCCTGCCCCAGCCACCGTTGCCGTGAACGTCAGCGTCAATGACACCTGCGAAATCACGGGCGCTGACCTGATTTCCTTTGACTACGAAGCGGC
>NZ_JAIQXU010000098.1 GCF_020166395.1 Deinococcus betulae
AAGGTGCCTGGGTGATCGGTGAACAGCGAGCCCGCGAAGAAAAGAAGTACTATCTCTGCAATCTGCCGCCTGAGACGGCCTTTGAGCATTTGATTCGAGCCACCAAACAGCGCTGGGCATGCGAACTCGGACACCGGGAGCTGAAGCAGGAAGTCGGACTCGACCACTTCGAAGGCCGAAGTTGGCAAGGCCTGCATCATCACGCGGTGCTCTGCCTGGTGGCCTTGCTGTTCCTGCAATGGCTCCGCTTGTCACAACTGGATGGATTTATTGGGGAGACAGTGCCGGCCATTCGACGAGAAATCGCCGGGGATATTCCCCGGCGATCCAATCTGCAGTATCGATATTGTTCGTGCTGTACAGCCCTATTCAGTGGGCCATGAATTTT
>NZ_JAIQXU010000099.1 GCF_020166395.1 Deinococcus betulae
CAATAGCTCTCGCTGGCGGCTGCACCTGCCATTCTTGGATCAAAAAGTCAGCCTCAGGGTCGAGTATGCCCAGACCTTTTCATCTGCATAGATTCACTGCCTCTCATATGGCCCATCATCTTTTCGGTTCTGAAGCCTGTGCAGTGTGTCCCTGATGCTCGTCATCTGCCGCCGTTCGGACACCATCCACAAGCGTCAGGAAGGCCTGCACCACCTCAGGGTCAAACTGCTTGCCCGCCTGCTGCGCAATCTCTTCCTGGGCTTGCTGCGCGGTCCAGGCGGGCTTGTAGACCCGCTTGCTGGTCAGGGCGTCGTAGACATCGCACACCGCGAAGATGCGTGCGAGCAGCGGAATCTCTGCCTC
>NZ_JAIQXU010000100.1 GCF_020166395.1 Deinococcus betulae
CAGATTGTGCTGCAGACGCTGGAGGAGATGGCGCCAGCATTTCCAGCTCCTCGGTTCGATCCGACGAGTATCGAGATCACATAGACCAGACCTGCTTGTTGAGGGAGCACACGAAACGCCTCCACAAGCCGTCTGGGTCAGTTGTGGAGATTTAAATCGTTCTCTTGGCACTCAAGAACGAAAGAAGCAGGGGGCGCACCTGAGGTGCATCCCTGCTTTGCCGTCATCAGCAATACTGCCAATATTATTGATCACCAAGAGCCGCGGACTGAAAGAGACATTGCCTTGTCTCAGGCCACAAATAAACG
>NZ_JAIQXU010000101.1 GCF_020166395.1 Deinococcus betulae
TAGAGGGTGCCAAGATGCCTGTCTAAAAAGGGGCATAGTGTTCTGCTGGGGGCGAACAATATATTGAAAAAGCCCGTTTAGCACAGCAGAGATCGGTGGCATGATGAGGCCTGACTATGCGACCCTCTCAATGAGCAGATCAGGACAGCCTATCTGACATGCGATTTTTTGGACCGAAACCGAGATTCCGTCATCAGAGAAACACTGGCCAGCTCAAATCTTTACGCAAATAACAAAATTTAAGAGCGCAATTTCAAGTCTGTTCTTGGCACCCTCTAGCTGTACTTCGGG
>NZ_JAIQXU010000102.1 GCF_020166395.1 Deinococcus betulae
TGGCCTTGCTAGGGTTTTGTGGAGGGAGAGTTCAGTCTGATTCAGACTGGAGAGCAAGATGACGACCCCTCGGCAGCACTACACCGCGGAATTCAAGCAGGAGGCCGTGCGACTGGTCGAAGCCACGGGCAAAAGTTGTGCCCAGATCGCCCGCGACCTCGGCGTCCCTCCTCACTACGTCGTCCGCTGGAAAAAGCGGCAGGAGGTGCAGAAGGCTGCGGGACGCCCCGTGAACACGGGGCGTGGCGTCCCTGCGCGTTCTGAACAGGAAGAACGGATCAAGCATTTGGC
>NZ_JAIQXU010000103.1 GCF_020166395.1 Deinococcus betulae
GCAGCCTTCTGCACCTCCCGCAGCTTTTTCCAGCGGACAACATAGTGGGGAGGGACGCCGAGGTCGCGGGCGATCTGGGCACAACTTTTGCCTGTGGTCTCGACCAGCCGCACGGCCTCCTGCTTGAATTCCGCGGTGTAGTGCTGCTGAGGGGTCGTCATATCTCGCTCCAGTCTGAATCAGACTGAACTTTCCCTCCACTAAACCCTAGCAATACCA